>JBGXYD010000119.1:0-28877 GCA_041815005.1 Leptotrichia sp.
CAAAGAAGACCGACCTGTCAAAGGTGAAAACAGAGGAGCTGATAAGAACCTTAATGCTGATAAATTCAAGACCTAGAAAATGTTTAGGCTATGCAACACCATTTGAAAAATTTTTACACGAAATTAATTATTAGATATTTTTAAAAAATGTCGCATTTAATATTGCAATTTACGTTATATAAAAAGCCTTGATTGTAATTTCTTTATAAGGATAAATTTTTCCATATTTAAGAATTACACTTCAAGGCTTTCGTTTTTTATATTATTGAGCCTGTTTTTCCAATATCATATTTACCTCTTCAAGGATAATATCTGGATTTAGCCCATGAGCTGCAATTCCTTCCCCTAAAGTTTCCGCACTTGAAATTATACATCCAACACAACCCAAACCATATCTCATGAGTACTTGTGCTATTACAGGGTATTTTTCAACAGCCTCCATTATATTCATATCTCTTGTTACAAGTTCCATAATACACCTCCTTAGTATTGACTTAAGTATATCAGATAAAGGAAATTTAGTCAATAAAGGTTATTCTAACTACTAAAATAACTTTTTTATATTAAATACTTCTTTAAAATTAAATATCAATAAAAAATCCAATTACCTGACTTTTCAAATAATTTCTTTCCTGTGATAACAGTGATTTCTCTTCCTACTGGATACTTTATTCTTTCCCCAACACATACTTATATATTGCCTTTGCCACCCCATTTTCTTCATTGGTATCTGTGTGAAATTTAGCAGCTTTTCTTGCCAGTTCAGTCGCATTCCCCATTGCTACACTTACACCTGCATATTCCAGCATTTCCACGTCATTATTTCCGTCACCTATTGCCATGATTTCTCCCCGGCTTATTCCCAGCTTTTTTGCCAGTCTTTCCACCGCTTTTCCCTTGTCCGCCTGTAGAGGCATTGCCTCCAGTATAGTATTCTGGCTACGTGGAAGGGTATATTTTCTTCTTATTTCTTCTGACAATGATTTTTCAAATTCATCAAGTACTTGAGAATCCCCAATGTACATAGACTTAAACATATGATATTTTCCTGACATTGCCTCTTCTGGGGAAATAACCGTTATTGGAGTGTACACCTGCTTACTGTCAAAAATTGTATGTTTTCGAGGATTCTCTCCTTTCCTACTTACAAAAAAGAACTTATCTTCATTAAATAGAGTGTAATCCAAAGGATAACCTTTTCCTAGCTCCATTAACTCCAATATTTCTTCTAAAGAGAGCTCACTATAGTCTTCAAGGGAGTAATCCTTTGTACTATGGGTGGAACAACCGTTATTCACTATTATATACCCCTCTGATTCCCCCAGTTCCAGTTCCTCGTAAAGGGGAATTGTTCCAAAAAGGGGTCTTCCTGTGCAAAGTACAATACGTACCCCTGTCTTCATCGCTTCCTTTAAGGCCTTTTTCTGCTCAGGGGCAACGTGCTTTTGGTCATTTAAAAGTGTTCCATCCATATCAATTGCTATAAGTTTTATCATCTTAATTATTCTCCTCTTTCCTTTCAAGCCTCACAGCTTTTGTAGAAAAAATTTCTATATTGACTTTTCCAACCATTTTTTCAGTTTTTCTTCAGATTCAGAAACTTCGGATCCCGTTATTGACAATCCAGTTCTTACTTCTGAATTGGGACAAAGTCTTTTTATATCTTCCACACTTTTTCCAAGCCCACTTCCTTCGTTAGTACATATGGGTCTTATAACCTTTCCTGAAAAGTCATATTCTTCAAGAAATGTAAATAAAACCATAGGCATTGTTCCACAGTAGTTTGGATATGCCAAATATATGGTGTCATATTTATCAGGCTCCTGAAGATATTCATCCAGCTCAGGTCTTATGTCATTTTCAAAATCATACTTTACTTCTTCCGCACATTTATTGTAATCATCAGAATACTCTACAAGCTGTTTAATCTGGAATATTTCTGCTCCTGTCATTTCCTGCAGCATTTCCACAAGGGTTTCAGTATTTCCCTTTTCAACGGTTTTTATATTCCCAGCAAAATAATTTTGCCCTCTCCTTGAGTAATAAGCTATTAAATCTGCCATAACTGCCTCCTTCATTATATTTTTATATTTCTGACATAAGATATAAATTTCCCTGTTATCATACGGAAAAAAGAGACTATACAAAATCAAAATAAATTATTTTGACAAGTCTCTTTAAAATGTTATAAATTTTCTATTTTCCTGTATTCATGATACCGAAAGTAAAAACATTCAACATAAATTCTTCATTGTTTTCCTTATCCAACTCCCATTTTCCATTTTCCTTTTTCAAGCTCACATTTACTTCATTTTCCACATATTTTAGATCAGGACTTTTAAATTTCTCCTTGAAAAACTCCTCAGCAATTTTTTTTACTTCGGGATTTTTCTGTACTTCCTCTTGAGTTTTTCCACTTTGAAGTTCCTTCATTATTATCGGCATTAATTTTTGCATATATTCCTGAAGGAAAGGAGATATATCAGGCGTTTTTACAGTCATATTTACAACTGCATTATTCCCCTTTATTTCTTCCTTATTTATAGTGTAAGTTATTTTTGAAAAACCTTCCTTCATAGTTTCTGCTTCTTCCGCCTTGTAGTCAGGATATATCTTTTTTATTTCATCCAGATTTCCCTTTTGTACTGCTCCCATAATCTCCTTGACCTTATTTTTTGGAGAAGTTCCTCCACAACTTACAATAAGAAATATCAATCCTAAAGTAAGAACCGTTAATCTTTTCATTTTTTATCTCCCTCCAAATAAAATTTATGCTTCTTTTTTCGCCATCATATCTTTAACTTTCATAAGTCTTGTTATACTTCCCCTTTCATTTTCATCCAGTTTCATCTGAATAAACCTTATGGTTTCATTCAACTGGGGAATAGTCATGTATTCTAGGGCATTAACACGACGTCTTGTTTTTTCAACTTCATCTGCCATAAGCTGACATGCCTTCTCTACTTCTGCAAGCTCAAGAAGTTCATTTAATACCTTATTTAATCCGTCAATGGCATCATCCAAATCTGCAGATGTCTGGGCATATCCGTAAGGATATATGGAACCCGCCGAGTCTTCACCCTTCACAAAGGTCATCTTAGGGACATTTACACTCATTATATTTTTTTTCTTAACAGTAAGTCCTATCGTTTCCTTTGGAAATGCTACAGCATTTTCCAGCATCTCATCTGACATTACTCCTCTTGATAAAAGAAAGTCTTTAAATGATTCCTGTAGACGTATTTCAACCTTTTCACGCAATTTCTTATTATGCTTTATCATTTCTATGAACTGTCTCATAAGCTCGTCCTGTTTATCCTTCAGTAACTTATGACCTCTTGTGGCTGTCTTTAAACGAATTTTTAGACGGGACAGTTCCATTCTAGTAGGATTCACATTAAGTTTAGCCATAGTTATTCCTCTCCTGCCGGAAGATATTTTTCCAAATACTCGTCCCTGATTCTTTTCAGTTCGGTTCTAGGAAGTATTTTAAGCAATTCCCAGCCTAGATTTAAAGTTTCCTCAATACTTCTGTTCCTATTAAATCCTTGAGCCACATATTGTTCTTCAAATGCAGTCGTAAACTTGACAAACGCCTTATCTGTATCTGACAATGCTGATTCCCCAAGTATTACAGCTAATTCCTTTGCTTCCTTTCCTGTAGCATAAGCTGCAAAAAGCTGGTTCATTGTATCCGCATGATCTTCTCTCGTTTTATTTTTCCCTATTCCTTTATCCTTTAGTCTTGAAAGGGATGGTAGCACATCTATTGGAGGCATAAGATTCTGCTTATAAAGATCTCTTGACAATATAATCTGTCCTTCTGTTATATATCCAGTCAAATCAGGAATTGGGTGAGTTTTATCATCTTCAGGCATTGTAAGTATAGGTATCTGAGTTATAGAACCTCCTTTTCCCTTTATTCTTCCCGCTCTTTCATATAACGTAGATAAGTCTGTATAGAGATATCCTGGATATCCCCTTCTTCCAGGTACTTCCTTCCTTGCGGCTGATACTTCCCTTAGGGCTTCACAATAATTTGTCAAATCTGTCAGTATAACAAGCACATGCATTCCCTTTTCAAAGGCAAGATACTCTGCACATGTAAGTGCCATTCTCGGAGTTGCTATCCTTTCAATGGCAGGGTCATCTGCAAGGTTCATAAATAATACAGCCCTGTCTATTGCACCCGTCTTAGTAAAGTCGTCAATAAAGAATTGTGCCTCCTCAAAGGTAATTCCTATCGCACCGAAAACTACTGCAAATTTTGAATCTGTACCAAGAACCCTCGCCTGCCTCGCAATCTGTGCTGCAAGCTCAGCATGAGGAAGCCCTGAGCCAGAAAATATCGGTAACTTTTGCCCTCTTACAAGGGTATTTAGTCCATCTATTGCCGAAACCCCAGTCTGAATAAACTCTGACGGATAGTCTCTGGCAACAGGATTTATAGCTATTCCTTCTATATCCAGTGTTTTTTCAGGAATTATCTTAGGTCCGTTATCCTTTGGTCTTCCCAGCCCATCAAATACTCTTCCTATCATATCCTCTGATACTCCTAGTGATAAGGGTCTTCCTAAAAATCTGACTTTAGAATCTTTCAAGTTAATTCCGGCGGAGTTTTCAAATAACTGTACCATAGCCTTATCTCCACTGACTTCCAGTACTCTTCCCCTTCTTAATTCCCCTGTCTGGGTTTCTATCTCAACCAGTTCATAATACTTTACCCCTTCTACTCCTTCGACAACCATCAAAGGACCAACTATTTCCGTGATAGTCTTATATTCCTTAAGCATCTGACGCACCTCCCTTACTTATAAGGTTATCAACCTCATTAATAAGTTCCCTTTCTATTTCATCAATTTTATCCAGTTCAGCTTCCGGAAGATACTTTGCCCTTGCAATTCTCTCCCTTACAGGTAATACTGATATTTCACTTAAATATGCACCGTTATCAAGCCCTCTTAATCCTTCATCATAAAATTTAAGTACTATGTCTAACATCTTATTTTGCTTATTCAGGGATGTATATGTATCAGATTCCATGAAGGCATTTTGTTGTAAATAATCTTCTCTTATTGATTTTGCAACTTCAAGTTTAAGTTGATCCTTTTCTGAAAGAGTATCTCTTCCCACCAGTCTTACTATTTCCTGTAAACTGCTTTCTTCCTGTAAAAGGGCCATTGCCCTTGATCTGTTTTTGGAAAACTCAGGACCTATGTTTCTGTCCATCCATCCGTCAACCTTCGTCTGATACAATGTATAGGAATTTAACCAGTTAATGGCAGGAAAGTGTCTTCTGTATGCCAGGTTTGCATCTAATCCCCAAAACACCTTAACTATCCTCAAGGTAGCTTGGGACACTGGCTCTGAAATATCCCCTCCTGGAGGAGACACCGCTCCGATTACTGTCAATGCCCCTTCTCTTTCATCCGATCCAAGACAAATAACTTTTCCTGCTCTTTCATAAAATTCAGCAGCTCTTGATCCAAGATAAGCAGGATACCCTTCATCTCCAGGCATTTCTTCAAGTCTTCCCGACATTTCCCTCAAAGCTTCCGCCCATCTAGATGTGGAATCTGCCATTATGGCTACAGAATATCCCATATCTCTAAAATATTCGGCTATTGTAATTCCTGTATAAATACTTGCTTCCCTTGCAGCAACTGGCATATTTGAAGTATTTGCTATAAGAACAGTCCTCTTCATGAGAGATTCCCCTGTCTTAGGATCTATAATTTCAGGAAATTCCATAAGAACATCCGTCATTTCATTTCCACGTTCTCCACATCCCACATATACTATTATTTCAGCATCAGCCCATTTCGCCATTTGATGCTGAACTACGGTTTTTCCTGATCCGAAAGGTCCTGGAACACATGCAGTTCCTCCTTTAGTTACAGGAAAAAACGTATCTATAACCCTTTGCCCTGTTATTAATGGAGCCTCTGGATTCAGTTTTTTTGCATATTTTCTTCCTCTTCTTACAGGCCATTTCTGCATCATCTGGACATTTACGTCTCCTTTTTCAGTTTCTACTACTGCTACCGTATCAACAACGGTAAAACTTCCTTTTTCTATAGATTTTATCTTACCTTCTATTCCTAAAGGGATCATAATCTTATGACTTATTACAGGAGTTTCCTGTACACTTCCTATTATATCTCCTGGCTGTACTTCAGCCCCTACAGATAGAGAAGGCTCAAAATCCCACTTTTTTCTCCTATTAAGAGAAGGGACTTCAACCCCCTTAATAAGAAAGTCACCTGCTTCATCCTGAAATTCCTTTAACGGTCTTTGAATACCATCAAACATGGCTTCCAAAAGTCCTGGTCCCAGTTCCACACTCAAAGGCTCCCCTGTAGAAAATACAGGTTCTCCTGGACCTATTCCTACAGTTTCCTCATAAACCTGTATTGAGGCCTTATCTCCCCTCATTTCTATTATCTCTCCAATCAGTTTACTGTCGGAAACTTTTACAACATCATAAACATTCGCTTCGTCCATTCCCTCAGCAACAACAAGAGGTCCTGATACTTTTATTATTTTTCCTACTTTCAATGAACATCTCCTTCTTTCTTAAAAGTTTTCGAAGTACTTTACAATACGCTAGAATATATTTGAACCTATTGCTTTTTCCACATATTCATTTATTTTAGATATCCCGATACCCAGACTTCCTTGATTATTAGGTATCAGTATTATTGCCGGAAGCAGCTCCCTATTGTATCTTTCTATTGTTTCTTCTATCAATGCTGCTATCTGCTCAGTTATGAAAATAATTCCATATTCTTCCCCTGCAAGATTATCTACAGCCTTCCTGGCTTCTTCTCTCGTTATAACTGGAAACACATCTACACCAAGAGCCTTAAAGGCCAAGATAGAATCCTTATCTCCTACAACTCCTATCCTATGCATATGTATCACGTAACCTTTCCTTTATTTTCACTGAATCAATATTGTTTATTTTACTTACCATTATCATTCTGATGGCATTTATTTCTCTTTCTTTAACCACAAGATAATTAAAAAGTGGTTCGGGACCAAATACAACATATTTGGAATCCTTATTTAACTCCATCAGATAGTTATCACTTATTTTTTCCAGCTCAGACAATCTTCCTGTTTCTCCAAAGGAATCAATACCCTTTATTAGATACTCTCCTAACTTTTCCCTTTTAAACTTATTGGCTATAACCTCCGGAGAATCATTAAGGGACGCCACTATTTTATCCTTCGGAATAGTTCCTCCCTCATGGATAATATTTTCTAGAAACTTCATATCCCTGTCCTGTTTTTTTACCCTGAATAAAGTTATCAGGTTCTGAAAATCTATCAGCCCTTCAACATAGGCACTGATTACCGGAACATCTATTTTATGAGCTATACGAAGTAAGTTTCTATAATAATATTTATCAACTATGAGATCTATTTTCTGAGGATCTTTATTCTCTGAAAACTCCTTTTCGACTTCTTCTATTGCCTGAACAAACTCCCCAGGCATATCATTATAGTTCTTAATATCAAACTTCTGCTTTAATTTATCTACCTTCTGTGTCCCGGCATCCATAAGAAGATCCGTAAAATCCTTTCCCATTAATCTGCTTTTTAGCAGCACCTTCAAATTATGATAATCATATTTGAGGGAAAGTATGTCAACTATTTCAGAATCATTACTTAGTTCCCTTATTAAGGAAAATACTCTTTCTGTTTCCCTCTTCAATATTTTTTCATAATCCTGAGCATTCTGAATATCAGACATACTTTGGGAATATTCAGTTTCCCCCAACAGTTTCAGAACTTCTTCAGGAGTATCACTATCTATCATCCTGTCCAGCCTATTCCTTGTCAGGAGCTTCTTTTCAAAGACCCTCACTGTTACAACACTTCGTCCGTAATCCATTCTATTCATGCACTTTCTCCCTTACTACTATGATTATGAAATAATGTTAAAAGAGAAGTTTAGAAATTTCCACTTCCAATTCATCCCTCATAAAATCCAGCTTTACTTCAAAGGTATAGTTTTCCTGTATACCATTTTCTTCAAGTATAAATCCTGAATTTACAAACTCAGTTTCAGAAACATTTATATTGGGAAAAGTTTCCTTAACTTTATTAAAATATTCCTTTTTAACTATCAGTTTCTTTCCTTCTCCCACTGAGGAAGAATTGATATTATTCTTAAGATATTCTATATATTCCTCTTCTCCCATATTTATAAGCTGGTTTTTTAGATTATCTATTACCTTTTCAATTACAGTCTGTTTAGCCTTCAGCTTTTCATTCCTCACCTTCAGGCTGCCATTTGACTTTATCCTTTCAACAGTAAGCTCCCTATCCCGTAAACCGCTTTCCTCAAGGCTCTTTTTCTGAGACTCATATTTCCTCATGGCGAGGTCGTATTTTTCATTAGCCTTAATTTCTGCAGTTTTTACAATTTCAGCAGCTTTTTCTTTAGCATCATTTAATATTTTTGATGTTAAGTTATCTAAACTAGACATTCCTTCACGTCCTTTCTAAAATCTTAAAATGACACCGCATTTAAGAGCATGATTGATACTACAAATGCTAACAGGGCATAAGTTTCAACCATTACCGCATAGATTATACCTTTAGTCTGCTGTTCTTCATTTTTAGCAAGCAGGCTTATACCTGAAGCTGCAACTCTACCTTGTGCAATTGCCGATCCATATCCTGCAAAGGCTATAGGAAGACATGCCATTAAAATAAATATTCCCTCTTCCAATTTCATATCCGGTTTCAATTTTCCTAAAACCATAAGTCCTATAACAAATCCATATAATCCCTGTGTTCCTGGTAATAACTGCAGTACAAGTGATTTACCAAATTTTTCAGGTTCTTCTATCATCAGACCGGCTGCCACTTCTCCAACTATTCCTACTCCTTTAGCTGATCCCCAACCTGATAAAAATGTTGCTAATGCTGCTCCTAAAGCCGCAAAAAGAACTCCTCCATGTTGTGCTAATGCTGTTGACATATTCATAATTTTCATCCTCCTAAATTTTATTTTCAAATTTATATTTTATATATTTTTTAAACACTTAACTATAAATCCAATTATATTTTTTACTAAGATTATATATAAATAATTTCAATCTAATCATCCATATTTATATACTTACTTTCAGTTCGGAAATCCTTAAAGGGTTTTCCTCCCCCTTCATAAAATTTCCCAAAAAATTCCACATACATAAGCCTTGATGTATGTACATATGCTCCCAGAAAGGACAAAAACATGTTAAAGAAATGTCCTCCCACAAATATAAGGGGAACAAACAACTTTCCAATTGTCCCACCAGCCACCATACCTATAATCATATTTATGGCACTTGCTATAAATCCACCTGATAGACCTAAAGCCATAAGCCTTGAATACGATACAAAATCTCCCACATAACTGGATATTCCATATAGGCTGTAAAGACCGTTTCCGAGCTTTCCTCCTACACTTTTAGATTCCCTTCCACCTGTGAGGACTATACCAACCATACCTATAACTGATACTATTCCTGATACAGTAGCTAAAGAAGAACTTAAATTCATCAGTTTAGCCACTAGATAAAGAATACCTCCACTTAATGCCATATACCAAAAAAGCACATCATATACAGCATCCAACGGTCTTCTATTTTTTATAAGCATATATGCCTTCAGTCCTAAACCTAGAAATATATGAATTATACCAAATATAACTGAGCCCACAAGTAATTTATTATACTGGGAAGCAGGATTTATAAGTCTCCACATTCCCTCTATTTCCATTCCGAAGTAGGAACCATACAAGAATCCCCAGAACATTACCGAAAAACTTAAATAAAAGAAAAATTTTACAAAGGATTTTCTACTTTTACTTAAATTAAAGAATTTCAGCACAAAAAGGGTAGCCAACATTAATACTGCTCCATACCCTACGTCCGCTCCCATCATTCCAAAAAACAGTATATAGAAAGGGGTTATAAATGGAGTCGGGTCTATTTCATTATATTTTGGGTAGGCATACATCCCTATCAGACTCTCAAAGGAATTTGATATTATTCCATTTTTTAGCTTTATTGGAACTGTTTCATCTTCCCTATCCGCCTCTTCAAAAGTCATATAGTAATTCTCTCCTGTATTTTCCTTAACAATTTCCTCTAACTGGGCTGTCTTTCCAGTGGGAACCCATCCGTTTATAACAAATGTATTTTCTGTTTCAGCAAGATTTTCATAAGCTTCTATACGAAGTTTCTTATTTTTAAGATATTCGTAAACCGCTTCCAAATCCCCTAGTTCAGAATCATATTTTTTAATATCACTTTTTATTTCTGCTCTTTTAGCCTTTAGTTCCTCTATTTCCTTCCTTAGACGACTAATATAGTCGGCAGGAGTTTCTGTGAGATTCAAATCAGAGAGGTTAAAGCTGGCATTTCTTAATACTTCATCTAACTTTTCCTTCTCCTCCTGATTCTTATCAGAAATTATTAAATAATAAACGTCTTCCTTTGTTATTTTCAGTTCTTCATAGTATGTCAACGACAACTGGCTAATCCTGCTTATAAAATCATTTCTTAGCTTTATAGGTAGTGAACCCAGATAACTATTTACATTTTTCAGCTTCTTTAATTCAGAAGGGCTTATATCCAGCCTATTCCACACAGAAATCTCATCTATTTCAGAGTACTTTTTGGATATCTGTGACTTAACGGCTGTGTAGTCAGTTCCAAGAGTTCCTAAATCTTTACAAACACTTTTCCAGTCATATCTCTGAACCTTTTTAGAAAGGGTATCAAATGTGTAGTTTTCATTCCCTTTCATAATTGCTTTTAAACTTTTTTCTGAAGTATGATATTTCTTTAATAGCCTTACTGCATTGTCTACACTGGTTAATTTTTCCTCAATATCAGTCAATTCGCGATTATTTACAGTCTTTTTTAAAAACGGAGTGCTATCTTCATAAATTTCATCATCAACTTTGATATTGATGAAATCCACTTCCTTAAACTTCTGTAGGCTCTTCATTAGTTGAGGTTTCTGTGATTCAAAAGCAATTAAATTAAACTTACTCATTTTAACTATCGCCATCTATCTCACAATCCTCTCTTTCAATATACCTGCTATCTCATTAATTCTATCTTCTCCGATATTCAGTATATTTTTTATATTTTCATCTTCTTTTGCAAGGAGATCATCTACAGATTTCTCTGTTTCTGATACTGCTTTATCTTTCAGCTGTTCCAATGCACTTTTCATGTCTAACAGTATTCCGTCTCCGTCAGACCTGATTTTTTCTTCTGCATTTTTCAAAATATTTTTAGCATTCTCATTTGCTTCTGAAATTATTTCTTCAGCTTGTTCTTCTGCTTCTTTTATTTTTTTCAAAACCTCTTCTGCCAAGATCGTACCTCCTCTAAATTGATTTTCATTTTAATTATACCACATTTTTTTCTCTTATGTTATATAAATTGATATTTTTTTATCAAATGACTAAACAGTCATTTGATAATTTTCTCTTTCTCTACCTCATCACTATCAGTAAAACCGATCATTAGAGAATATTGGTTATTTTTTATCACTATTAAAAAAAATTATTACATTTTTTTCAAAAAAATATAAAAGAAGTAGTATCGTATATGTTTTTTCAAAATTATAGTGGAACCTATATAAATAGAACCCAAAAATATAATATTTTTTTATAAAAAACTTAGATCAAAAGTTTATTCTCTTTACAGCCACAAGAATTAAAAAAAACTTTCATTCAATATAGGAATTTACAATTATTATATTGCTAAAAAATGGGAGTGATTAGCATTCAAATAATTTGATTTATATTAAATTTCCAATATATCATAAAAGTTTTATTTCAGATACATCATTTGTAAAAATACATATAATTCAGAATTTATTACATATGAAGTTGGTCAATCATTTATTTAAATTAATATATTTAACATTATTAATTTCCACGAATCCAAGACTTTTTGCCTTTTCCAGTACCTGTTGTAGGTCATAGTTAGAAATAAATTCACTTTCTAGATTCATAACTTCCTTTTTTGCACCTTCCAATTTTTCAATTGTATCTTGCCTTATCCTTCCTAAATTTGTCAATTCATAATGCATATACATCTGTGTTATGGCAGCAAATATAAAAATTAAAATATATACTATTGCAATAAAAACCTTAAATTCATTTACTCCCCTTATTTTTTTCCTGTATCTTTTTCCAGACCTTGCAATTTCCCTTTCAAAGTAATTATATTCATGTTCCACACGAGCTATTGGACTATAGTTATTCCTAAGTTCTATTATCTGTAATTTTCTTTCCTCACTTTTATTCATACCATTATTTCCTTTCAAATATCCTTAATTTTGCGGAATGTGCCCTATTATTTTCTTTTACTTCTTCTTTTCCAGCAGTTATAGGCTTTCTAGTAATTATTTTTCCCATGCTTTTTTTATTGCATACACACACAGGTAATTCTGAAGGACATGTGCATGGATTAGCATATTCCCTGAATTTTTCCTTTACAAGCCTGTCTTCCAGAGAATGGAAGGTTATTATTAGCAATCTTCCTTTTGGATTAAGCAAATTTATTGCCTTATTCATAGCTTCCTCCAATACTTCCAGTTCCTTATTCACATATATTCGTATCGCCTGGAATGTTCTTTTGGAAGGATGCTTTTTCATACTTTTTCCTATGGATTTTATAATAATATCCGACAGTTCCAGAGTAGTTTCTATTTTTTTAGTCTTTCGATATTCTACTATATTTTTAGCTATTTTTCTAGATTTTGGTTCTTCCCCATATTTATATATGATGTCTGCTATTTCCTTTTCAGTAAAGTCATTTACTACATTATAGGCACTAATTTTCAGCTCCTGGTTCATCCTCATGTCTAACTTTGCATCAAACCTGTAAGAAAATCCCCTTTCAATATTATCCAGATGATTGGAAGAAACTCCTATATCCATAAGTATTCCATCAACCTTTTCGTGTCCTGAAAAATACACTAGCGTATCAATATCCTTAAAATTTCCCTTCAATATATGAAGCCTGTCCTTATATTCCTTCAACTTTTCCTTTGCAAACTCTATTGCCTCCTGATCCTGATCTAGAGCAATCACTTGTGAGCCTTCATGAGATAGTCCTAAAATCCCTTCTGCATGTCCTCCGCCACCTAAAGTACAATCCACATAAACTGCTTTCCTATCTTTTATTATTATATTTTCCATAACTTCCTCAAATAAAACCGGTTTATGATATTCCACCTTAGGGACCTCCTTTCTTCTGTATTATTTTATTATTTTTTAAAAGTCTATCTCATCAGCTATATCTTCAATAATATCCATTTTTTCATTCATATAGCTCTTCCACTTTTCTTCAGACCATATTTCTATACGATCGTCATTCCCTATTACTATTACATTCTTTTCTATTCCCGAGTGTTCTATCAGGGGGGCAGGCAGATTAATTCTTCCCTGGTTATCTAAAATCATTTTAGTGGCGGCAGATAGTACGCTACGTTTATAAGCCCTGTGTTTTGCATTTGTCATTTTAAGCTCCTTCAGCTTTTCCGTTATTTCTTCCCACTTTTCGTTGGGAAACACATCTATACAGTTGTCCAGTCCTTTAGTAGCAATAAATTCCGTATTTCCCAGATATTCCCTAAGTTTTACAGGTACCATCATCCTTCCTTTATTATCTACTTTACAGGAATATTCTCCTATAAACATAAAATCCACCTTTTACCATTTTTAATTTTTTTCACCACTTTATGACACTTTTTACCACTTTTTACCACTATAGTTTACCTTTAAAATGAATTTTTTTCAACTGGTTTTTTTATAATAAAATGGTGAAAAATAAGTAACATACGTCTTTTTTCTATATATTGTAATAAAAAAAAGAGAAAACGCCATATGTTGAGTTTTCTCCTTAAAATATATATTTTTAATTTTTAGCAATAACAAAGATAAAAAATATTAATTTATTCCTAGTCTGTATCAGTAAACTATCTGATTCTTTATTTTTAAGGCTGTCTCTTCCCCTAAAAGAACATTTATAATTTCAAGGGCAAAATCTAAACCTGTTCCGGCTGCCCGGCTTGTAATAATATTACCATCTGTTACCACCTTATCTATTGTAAGAATAGCTTCCCCTTCCAAAAGGGTTTCTTCACATGCCGGAAAACATACTGCCCTTTTTCCTTTAAGGATTCCCAGCCTGGATAAAATCGTAGGTGCTGCACAAATTGCCGCAACTTTTTTATCAACAGAAAATTCCTTAAGTTTTTCCAAAAGCAGTTCTGATTTCATGTAGTTATCTGTTCCCGGTCCGCCAGGCAAGATAATTATCCCATATTCATTAAAATTAATATTTTTAATTAATTTGTCAGACAGTACAGTTACACCTCTTGAACTTATAATCTTTTTATCCTCTGTAATAGAAACCGTATCTACTTCTATACCAGCTCTTCTTAACAAATCCACTGGAGCAAGTGCTTCAATTTCTTCAAATCCTTCCACTAAAAATAGTAAAGCTTTTTTATTGATATCCATAGTATCCTCTCCCATTCTTAAAATACTGGTTATATTCAGTTATTTCATTGATGATTAACGATTTGGATAAGACCTTTTCAGCCCTGCCTGATTATGGTAGCAGTTGTTCCAAAACTTCTTCTGGAGTATTCTGTTGTAAAATCAAATCTCTATATTTCTGTGCATCTGCATAGGAAGTATTTCTAATAATCTTTTTAACCTGTAGCCCAGATGAAGCACTCATACTGAAGGAATCAAGACCCATTCCAAGTAATAATTTTGTGGCCTTTTTGTCCCCTGCAAATTCCCCACACATACTTACATTTATATTTGCATCATGGGCAGCATCTATAACCTTCTGAATAGCTTCCAGGACCGCAGGATTGAAGGAATTGTAAAGGGTAGACACCATTTCATTTCCTCTATCCACCGCAAGGAAGTACTGTGTCAAGTCATTTGTTCCTATTGAGAAGAAATCCACTTCCTTTGCAAACTTATAAGCTATTATTGCAACTGAAGGTGTCTCAACCATTATTCCCACTTTAATGTTCCTGTCATATATCTTCCCTATTTCATCCAGTTCCTTTTTACATTCTTCTAAAATAGCATTTGCTTTTCTGATTTCGTTTATGGAACTTATCATAGGATACATTATCTTTATCTGACCATATTGAGATGCCCTTAATATCGCTCTTAACTGTGTCTTGAACATATCCTTATTTTCAAGGGAAATTCTTATCGCCCTGTATCCAAGGAACGGATTCATTTCTTTCGGTAAATCCAAATAAGGAAGCTCCTTATCTCCACCTATATCCATTGTCCTTATTGTTACAGGCTTTCCATTCATTTTTTCTGCAACTATCCTATATGCTTGATACTGCTCCTCTTCTGTAGGAAAATGGTCAGAATTCATAAATAGGAACTCTGTTCTGTACAATCCTATTCCTGTAGCCCCAGATTCAATAACTGCATCAACATCATTAGGACTTCCGATATTCCCCCATATATCCACTTTTCTTCCATCAGTAGTAACAGCATCCTCCTTTATTAACTTTTTAAGTTCTTCTTTTTCCTTTAAAATTCCTTCTCTCTTTACTTCATATTCTTTTACCAGTTCCTGATCAGGGGCAAGAAATATTTCTCCCTTTTCCCCGTCCATAACGATAACTTCCCCTTCTTTCGCTTCTCCTAAAATACCCTTTACTCCAACTACGGCAGGAAGTTCCAAAGATCTCGCCATAATCGCAGAGTGAGCAGTCTTACCTCCTATTTCAGTCACAAAACCTGCACAATTTTTCAAATCAAGCTGTGCAGTGTCTGAAGGTGTCAAATCATAAGTCACTACTACAGTATTTGGTTCAAGGTTACTTAAATCATAAATTTTTATACCAAGAAGATTTTTCAGCCATCTTTTCCCTATATCCTGTAAATCTGCCGCCCTTTCCCGCAAATAAGGGTCATCCAGTTGGGATATCATTTCACTATATTCTTTTATTCCCTCGTCAAGTGCCTTTGCCGCTGGTACCCCTTCACTTTTAATTTTATCCTGAACCTCCATAATGAGATCCTCATCCTCAAGAAGCATTATATGTCCATCAAAAATTAAAGCTTTGTCTTCCCCCATCTCTTCTCTTACTTTTTCTCTAATGGCAATTAACTGGGTTTTAGATTTTTTTAATCCTTCCTCCAGCTTTGTCAATTCAGCTTCAATTGTAGACTCTGCCACTCTTGTTTCAGGTATTACAATTTCCTCTTCTTTAAAAAGTAACACCTTTCCTATGGATACCCCTTCCGAAGCTCCAATTCCAGTCAATCTTCTCATATCGTTCTCCTCTATATATAAATTTTTATTACTGCCTTATTAATACGTTTACGAATAAACCCCAGAATCTCTTAATTTATATTCCTTTAATTTGATATTTTTAAAACCTTTAATTCTCCTGATTATTTTATTATTAATCCAGAGATTTTACAATTCCATCCACCAGTTCATCTAAAAGTTTTTCATGCTCAGGTTTTAATGCTGATTTTACATCTAAAGGTTCCCCTACTATTTCCATTTTCTTAAATTCCACCTCAATCTTAGACTTTAAAGCAGGTAATGCTCCTGTTGCCCACGTATGGTTTCCAATAAGGGATACCTTTCTGTTCTGAAAATTAAGGGAAGATAGCTCATGAAGCAGTGAGTCCATTACAAGATAAAGTCCAGCATTATAAGTTGGTGCCGCCAACACAAGATTACTGTATTTCCATGCTTCGGCTATAATATACGAAGGATGTGTTTTTGATACATCAAAAACCTTTATATCCTTTACTCCATTTTCAGCCAATTTATTTGCAATGCAGTTTATTATATTTTCAGTATTTCCATACATAGAACCGTATGCTAATACCACACCACTTTTTTCAGGAGTACATGTACTCCATTTGTTATATAAGTCAAGAATATATTCTATATCTTCCTTTGTACGCCATATTGGACCATGTAGCGGAACTATCATATTTATAGGGATAGAGCTAAGTTTTTTTAAGGCATTCTGAACTTGAAGCCCGTATTTACCCACTATATTGGCATAATATCTTCTCATTTCCGATAGATAATATCCTTCAAAATCAACTTCATCCTTAAATATATTTCCATTTAATGTACCGAAGGTTCCAAATGCATCTGCAGAAAATAGAATTCCTTTTGTCTCCTCATATGTAACTGTTACTTCCGGCCAGTGAACCATTGGAGTAGCTATAATTTTCAGCTTATGTTCCCCTAAATCTATAATGTCTCCTTCTTTTACCTCGTGGTAGTTTTCAGGGGCAAACTTATTATAGAACTGTTCAAAAAAGGAAAATGTCTTCTTATTTCCAACTATTTTAAGTTCAGGATACAGCCCCAACAAATCCTCAATATTACCGCAATGATCCGGCTCCATATGATTGATTATTAAATAATCCAGTTTCCTTCCTTGAAGAAGATACTTTATATTTTCAAGATATTGATTCCTTATTGAAGCATCTACAGTATCAATAACTACTGTTTTCTCATCTAAAATAATACTGGAGTTATACGAAACTCCCTTCGGTATTGGAAACATATTCTCAAATCTCTCAAGCCTACGGTCATTCCCCCCTATCCAGTAAATTTTATCTGAAATCTGCTGCACACAATGCATTTTTACTACCTCCTATTTTACTCTATACTTATACTTTTAAAAATTTTATCTACGATTTTTTTTCACATTGTCCCTTAATAGTTTAACTATTTCTCCTTTACCAAATTCTGTCGCCATATCCATAGGAGTCCCACCTTTATTATTACCCATCATGGGATTTGCTCCGTTTTCCAAAAGTATCTTTACTATTCTACTGTTTGATTTGAGAACCGCATCATGCAAAGGAGTCCATCCATCATTTCCACTTCTGGCATTTACCAGTTTCGGATCTGCTTCTAAAAGAATTTTCACTGCCTCTTCATTTTCATAATAACATGCTGTATGTAATGTCAATCTGTCAAATACAGGATGCTCCTCATAGATATTTGCTCCATTTTCAATTAGCAGCTTCAATATTTCATTATTCTTATACTGGATTGCAATAATTATAGGACTGAATCCTTCACTATCCCGGGAATTTACATCTATAAGCTCCATCTGCCCACCCTTTTCCTCTATAATTTTCATTATATCGCTATAAGCTGGACCATATACTACTGCATTTTCAGGTAAATCAGGATTTTTACCTTCCATATTTCGTTTTTCTATATTTTCCTTTGTGGCAAGATTATTAGCTACAAATTTATTATTCTGCCTTTTTATTGCTTCAAAAAAAAATTTCAGCCTGACATTATTTATTTGTTCTCTTTGTATCTTTTCCACAAGATTGACAGTTTTTTCACTTATTCCTGTGTCTAAAATCATCTTTTCCCCATAAAGGAAGAATGATGAAAATAGCAGTAAAAAAACATAAATAATTTTATTTTTTTGTCTCATATTCACACCTCATATTATAAAATCATTATATCATATGATTATAAAACTGTAAATAGGAAAAAACTTATTACTTATATGTATAAATTACATATATAATTTTAAATTTTCTTAAAAATATTTATTATTCTGTTCAGTAAATTATAACCAATAAATAAAATTTTATTTTTCTTAGTAATAAAAAGGAGCAGTCATAAGAGAAATAATGTTTAAATTTCAATTATAAAAGCTCCTTTTTTGGTTATCCTTAACAGTTTCTATCCCATATTTAGATTACCAATAGTCATTTGAAAATACAGAGAAGGTTAAATTTCAGAAAGAATTTCATCTACATGTCCTTTTACCTTTACTTTTCTCCATTCCTTAACTATATTTCCCTTTTCATCAATAAGGAAGGTGGAACGTTCAATTCCAAAATATTTTTTCCCAAAATTTATTTTTTCCTTCCATACTCCATATTTTTCACATACATCACCATTTTCATCACTTAACAGTAGGAAGGGAAGATTATTCTTCCTCTTAAAGTTTTCATGTTTTTTTATACTATCCTTGCTTACTCCTAAAACAATCACATTTTTTGCTATAAGCCGTTCAAAATTGTCCCTAAAGGAGCATGCTTCGGTAGTACAGCCTGGTGTGCTGTCTTTTGGATAAAAATAAAGTATCACTTTTTTCCCCTTATAATTACTTAACTTTATCATTTCTCCATTGTCTGCCGGCAATGTAAAGTCATATGCTTTCATTTTATCTTCCTCCTGATACATAATTAAGGTTAGCTCTTTGAAAAATTACTGCATAAAAGAGGGAAGTTCTATCTTTCTTTCTTCCTTTTTTTTCTCTACGGGAAGTTCTTCCTGACTGTTATCATTTTTATCTTCTAGAAGATTTTCTCCGTTTTTTTCAGAAATTTCATTTTCAATATGATCGTATGAATTCTCTACAACATTGGAATTTTCATTAATATTAGAGTGAATTTCGTCAATATTTTCCATATTTCCCTCTATAAATTCAACTATATCCGTCTTTTCTTCGTATGTCCTATCCTCTTTAAACTCTCCAACGATGTTATTTTCTGCTTCATTGTCATAAACTGTATCATTAGCTTCTATCAAAGGATTTTCAGCTGAATTTTCAAAAGTTTCTGGAATAATTTCTTTCTCAGTTTCTACCACTGTTTCATGAAAATCAGATGCTCCTTCAGACTCGGTATAATTCTCATTATTAACTAAATCAGTTTTTGAATTTTCAGTATTATTTTCTATTATCTCCGGAACAGGTGCTGAAAAAACTTCCACAGGATTTTCAATTGGTTCTTCAACCTTTCCTGCTTCATTATTCTCAATTTCTCTATTGTTATCCTGACCACTCTGGTTTTCTTTATTATTAGATTCAGTTACCACAGTTGCTTTGACATCTTCTGGATTTTCCACTGACCCTGTAGTATCTACTTCGTCTATAACCTCTTGAACAGAAGACCCTGATATTATTTTACGTACCTCATCCCCTGTAATAGTTTCTTTTTTAAGAAGAAGTTCAGCCAGATTGTCAAGTTTTGCCCTATTTTCATTTAGAGTATTTAGCGTAATCTGGTATTCATTATGGAGTATTTCCCTAATTTCCAGATCAATTTCCCTAACTGTTTCATCACTTTTATTTGAAGTAAAGTTAAATTCCTCTTCAGAATTTTCAAGATTTACTGGACCTATTTTCTTACTCATTCCAACACTTTCCACATATATTCTTGCAAGTCTTGTGGCTCTTTTTATGTCTGAGTAAGCTCCTGTACTTATGTCATCAAGAACAAGTTCCTCTGCAGCCCTTCCTCCAAAAAGTACCTTAATTTCAGCCAGCATTTCCTTACTTGTTGTAACAATCTTTTCTTCAGTTAGAGGCATCATAAATCCTCCGGCTTCTCCCCTAGGAATTATAGTAACCTTATGTACAGGGTCTGCTCCAGGTGTAAGTTCTGTCATTATGGCGTGTCCTGCTTCATGATATGCAAGCAATTTTTTTTCTTCAGGCTTTATTATCTTGCTTTTCTGACCAAGTCCCATACCTATCTTATCTACTGCCTCATCTAAATCTGCCATTATTATTGTATCTGATGCCCTTCTTGCAGCCAGTATGGCAGCTTCGTTAAGAAGATTTGCAAGATCAGCTCCTACAAATCCCGGAGTAATTTTTGCAATATCCTCCAGCCTTACATCTGGATCCAGTTTTTTGTTTCTGGCATGTACTTTTAATATAGCTACCCTTCCTTGAACATCAGGAGCATCTACAGTAACTCTTCTATCAAATCTTCCCGCCCTCAACAATGCAGGATCAAGAACATCTTCCCTGTTGGTAGCAGCAATTACAATAACTTTAGTATCTGTTTCAAAACCGTCCATTTCCACAAGAAGCTGATTTAATGTCTGTTCCCTTTCATCATTACCACTATTTTTACCTACACTTCTACGTCTTCCTATTGCATCTATCTCATCTATGAATATTATGGAAGGAGTGGAAGCCTTTGCCTTCTCAAAGAGATCCCTTACTCTTGAAGCTCCTACCCCAACAAACATTTCCACAAACTCAGATCCTGAAATACTGAAAAACGATGCACCTGATTCCCCTGCAACAGCTTTTGCCAATAATGTTTTTCCGGTCCCCGGTCTACCTAAAAGAAGCACTCCTTTTGGAACTCTAGCCCCTGCCTTTGTATATTTTTCAGGATTTTTAAGAAAATCTACAACTTCCTTAAGTTCTTCCTTAGCACCATCAACTCCTGCCACATCATCAAATTTTACATCAGGTTTCTTGTCCAGCTTATCAGTTTTGGACTTTCCAAAACCAAATATATTTCCTGGACCTCCCTGAGAATTAGAGAGCATTCTTCTTGCCAAGTAGAACATCAGACCTATCATGATTATCATAGGAAACATCTGAAGCATAAAGGCAAAGAGTATCTCCCCTCTTGACGGAGCGGAAACCACCAGCTTAACTTTTTTCTGATTGACAGCATTCATAACATTAGGATCATTACCCACCCTTTCAGTAATTTTTCTTGTGGAATAAATAACATCCCTGTTACTTTCCTTTATAACAGAAAACAGCTTGTCATCCTTTTCCTGAATCTCTTTAAATTTTCCTTCCTTCATGTTTGTTACAAACTCAGTATAAGGTATTTCCTTCTTTACTTGAAAATAACTATGAATATCTTGAGTGTAAATTGCAGCAATAACCACTAGGACAATAATAAGAAAAACAAAAGGCGAACCGAAGAAGGGACTCTTTCCTCCGTCATTATCTCCTCTGTTTCTATTATTTTCTTTTCTTAATTCTTCAAGTCTTTTTCTAATATCATCTTTATTTTTATCGTTCATTTTTCCTCCCTA
Source organism: Leptotrichia sp. (assembly GCA_041815005.1). GTDB lineage: Bacteria > Fusobacteriota > Fusobacteriia > Fusobacteriales > Leptotrichiaceae > Leptotrichia_A. Next base: position 21,891 of record JBGXYD010000119.1, read on the forward strand.
TTATTAATATCTTCCCTTCAATTTCTCCTTTAAATATATTTTTTTTATCTATTCTTTTCACATATTTTGATAATTTTATATCCCCCAGTGTCAGTATCTTCTCAGTTTCTTTATTATCTTTTAGATATTTTCCAACAATAATCGGAATTTCCTCTCTTTTCCATTTGGAAATTTTCTTATCTATAAGTATTTTCTTTATCTTTTTATGCCCCAAATTTTCAAGTGCCATATAGTCCCCCTCTCGTCGACTTCTAGCATATATTTCTATATTGTGGGGAAGTCCTCTTATAGATAGGCATATACTCCTCTGCTTGTTAAAATCTTCCGATAGGATATCCTTAGGCTTAATATCCCCATTTAAAAGATATATTTCATAGTCCTTCCATAGATTTCTACTGTTATTTCTTATTAGAATCTCACTATCGGCTATGCTGCCTTTTTTATCTGCATATATATCCTCTTCTAATTTTATAATTTCAAGTCTATCATATTCCTTCCTAAGCACCTTCCCTCCTCCAAGAAAAAATTCCTTAGAACCTTTCCCTTTGAGAATCCCTTTATCTTCATAAAGAGAGCTATAAATCTGATCTATCTTCCCTCTGGAAAGAACTACCTCTTCCCTTTCAAGATATTCTACAAGAAATTCCTTCGATACTTTTTTTTCATTATCCTGTACAACGGGATTTTCCTTCAATAAAGAAGATTTTTCCATATTCCTTTCATTTATTTCCAGAATAAGCTCATTTATTTTTCGCCTGAAACCAGGATTTATATGGTGAAATTTAGGAAATATTTCATTACGTATATAATTTCTCGTAAAGTTATTTTCACTATTTGTATAGTCTATTACATATTTTCTCTCCTTTTCAGCCAGATACTCCAGTATTTCCTTCTTTTCAAACTGGAGCAAAGGTCTTATTATATTTCCCCTTTGTTCAGGAATTCCCTTCATTCCCTTTAACGAAGTCCCCCTTAACAGCCTAAAAATAAGTGTTTCTACATTATCATCAAGGTTGTGTCCTGTAGCGATTTTATTGTAGCCTTCACTTAAAGAAGTTTCCCCTATAATGTTATACCTTAATTCTCTTGCCGCTAATTCCACCGACTTCCTATTTTCCTTAGAATATTCAATTACATTGGTATTTTTTATATATGCAGATATTCCGTTATCTTCTGAAAATTTCCTTACAAAATCAATATCCTTATCCACATCCTTTCTAAGATTGTGGTTTATATATATGATTCCTATCTCAATAGGATATTTCCTTTTTAGGAAGGTCAACACCTCAAAGAGGAATACTGAATCAGGACCTCCTGAAAAGGCAATAAGAATCTTATCACCTGGAAGTATAAGACCTTTTTTTTCAAGTATATTGATTTTTTTTCTTAGTTTCCTGTTTTCAAACATTTCCCATTTCCTTCTTATATTCTCACTTACTTTAGCTGACCGCTTTCTCTTCTTTTCCTCAAATGCTCCTCATGGGTCTTTGAGTAATAGGTTTTTCCCTTATGGGTAAAGAAAAAAAGGTTATCTGTCACTTCTGCATTTTCTACAGCTTTAAAGGTTTCAACAGGGGGATTTCCAATAGGTGTAGGTGGAAGCCCTTTCACCTTATAGGAATTATAAGGGGTTTCCATAGATTTAAGTTCTCCCCTTAAAGCCTGTCTTCCAAGCTCATATTTTAATGTGGCATCCGATTCCAGCCTCATGTCGATTTCCAACCTCTTTATGAATACCCCTGCCACTTTAGGCTTGTCCACTAAATCTGCCACTTCCGCTTCTACTATGGATGCTAGCTTGAGCTGATCATAGAACTTCTTTTTGTCTGGATACTTTTCAGGCGGGAATTTCTTAAGAAATTCATTTAATACCTTCTGTACAACTTGTCTGGTAGTTACCCCTTCACTGAAAATATAAGTTTCAGGATAAAAATACCCTTCAAAGTTGTTATTTTCATGGGGATATGGGAAATCTATTTCCTTTAGTGCAGCATCTATCTCCTCCGAAGTCCCAAGCCCTAAGGCACCTATTCTCTCATAAACCTGTTTTTTTGTAAATCCTTCAGGAATTGTAAGTCTTATACTGTTTGATTCACTATTTTTTATTTTTTTTATGATTTCATACTTTGACATTCTCCCATTAAACTTATAAGTACCTATTTTCAATTTAAGATTATTTGCCAAAAACTTAAGATACACCTTGTCAAGAATCCCATAGTTAAGCTTCAGGTCATCATATATATTTTTAAATGTGGTTCCCTTCTTTACATTTATGTTAATATCCTTATATTCCTTCTTTACAAGAAAGAAATTATAGAAGAATATCATTATAATAACAAACAGTATTCCTACTGCTATATTAAACGCTGTCAATATTTTTTTCATATTTCACCTACATATTTCAATTTTTATATATTTAAGACACATTTCCCTTATCTTTTGCTATATTTTATCTTTTAATTAATTTTAAAAACTTCGTCAGGATTCTCTATAAGCATCTTTTCAATTATCCTTGCCCTCTCCTCCTGATTTTCCTTATCCAAAAGTCGCTCATCCTTAAGATTTATATTACTGCTGTTATAAACCACATTATGAAGACTTCCAATATTTCCAAGTATATCTTCAAATTTTTCCTTTTCTTCCTCTGAAAGCATTATCCTTTCTACAGGAAATCTTGAAAATACTCTTGTGGAGCCATCTGACTCAAACCTTACTATCATATATTCATATTTACTGTCAAAGTATATTATCTCGTTTGCATAGCTTTTAAATAACTTATTTTCTGTCATTAAATATACTTTTCCCTTTTTTTCCTTTATCCACCCTCTCTCTGAAGATTCCATCCACATTTGTGCTTCAGGAATATAATATGTTTTAACTATCCTATAACCGTTTTCCTCTTGTTTAAAGTTGTATTTTATATTTTCATACACTGCCTCCGATGTATTTGTTGTTTTTATCAGATACCAGCTTCCATAGGATGATGGAGTATAAAACTTCAGAACCGGATTTACTTTATCATCAATTTTATTTATAAGACGTGTTATCCTGCCTGGTTTTTCAAGTTTTTCCTTTTCCTCTTCCTCATCCTTAATTTGATCGAGGTAAATTAACTCTTCATCTGAATTCTCATTAATGACCTCTTCCTTACGGTCTTTCTCCAAAAAACTTTCAGAAATATCTTTTCCTGATTTTACTGTATTTTCATCTTTTACATTTGACTCGGAAAATACCATAAATCCAAGTGAAAATAATAAAAATATTATATAACTTTTTCTATTTTTCAAGATATTCTCCTTCCTGCTGATTATTTTTTACAATTATATCATATATATTCTTTTTTATAAAGTGTTTCTTGCATTTTAAGGAAAAAAACTGTACAATAACTTAAACATCACATTTTTATGGAGGAATTATGAAAAAATATTTATTTTTCTTTTGTCTTGTATTTTCAATTATGCTCCTATCCTGCCAAAATACAAAATCTTCAGATGAAACTACCGATCAGAAAAAGGGTAAATCTAATACAGTAATCACAGATGGCAAGGATAGCCAGTCCGGAAATACTTCTGGAAATAAAGAAAAAATTATAAAGAAGGAAATAACGGTTATCGGTGTGGGAGATGTCATGCTCGGAAGTAATTATCCCGTCAGTTCCCTTCTACCAAAGGGGAATATCCTGAAAAATACTGAAAAGATACTAAAGGATGCTGATATTACAGTAGGAAACCTTGAAGGAACTCTTTTTGACAAAGGGGGAACTCCTAAATCCTGTGGCAATCCTTCTGTATGCTACGTATTTAGAACTCCGTCAGAATATGGAGTATACTTTAAAGAAGCAGGTTTTGACTATTTAAGCATAGCAAACAACCATAGTAATGACTTTGGTGAGGAAGGTATAAGTCAGACTATGAAAAACCTTGATGAACTTGGGATAAAATATTCTGGGATAAAAAAAATATCTGAATATGCAATCCTTGAAAAGGAAGGAATAAAATACGGATTTGTTTCTTTTGCTCCAAATATGATGACTGTCAACCTCAATGATTACACGTATGCGACAAACCTGATAAAATCAGTGAAGACACAAGCTGATATTGTAATAGTGATGTTTCATGGAGGTGCTGAAGGTTCAAAGCACGAACATATTCCTAGGAGAAATGAAATATACTATGGGGAAAATAGGGGAAACGTATTTCAATTTGCCAGAATGGCTGTAGATTCAGGGGCAGATATAGTATTTGGTCAAGGACCACATGTTACAAGAGCGGTCGAACTGTACAAGGATAAGTTTATTTCTTACAGTGCCGGAAATTTTGCAACTTTCGGAAATTTTAATTTAAACGGTCCAAACGGCATAGCTCCTATATTTAAAATAACTATAGACAACATGGGAAATTTCCTTTTTGGAGAAATAATTTCCACAAGGCAGTATAAAGGAGGAATTGGCCCTTCCATTGACCCTGGAAATGGAGCTGTTAAAAAGATAATATCTCTTAGCAAATCTGACTTTCCTGAAGGGAATAACCTGAATATAACTTATGATGGAAAAATGACAAAAGTAAAATAGTCTTTAAATAAATATTGGAAAAAGGGCTATTTCATAAGATTTATCTTAAGAACATCTACCTCCAAACTTTTCAATTCTCATTGTCCAGTTTTTGGTACATATTCTTTACATGTTCTTTATGAAACAGCCCTGTTTTTATAAATAACTATTTAAATTATTTTTTAGCTGATATTATGTTGTATCCATCCACTGTTCTGGAATGGGCATTTAAAAACTTGCTTGCATATACTGCTACTTCTCCCTGTAAGTTCTTTTCTGCAGATGTTATCATTTTTTCAGCATTTTCGAGAGCTTCCTTTGAACTTTTCCTTATTTCATTAAACTGCTGAGTATCCAAATTTTCCTTATTTACAGCTTCTTCTTTTATCACTTCTAGCTTTTTATATGTTTCAGACATCTGCTTGTGTACTTCCTTCAATTCCTTTAACTCTTCCCCGGTAAACACAAGTTTTTCCTTTGAAAATGCCCTATTAGAAAACTTATTTATTTCATTCACATATTTTATAAGAGATGCTGTTACTTCCTTACCTTCCGATAAAGTTTTTCCTGCTATTTCTTCCCCTATCTTAAGAGATAATTCTTCCAAAGATTTACTGTAAAGGTTATAGCTGTTTTCTCTTGTAGACAGAGCTTTAGTATATTTCTCAGCCAACTGTTTTCCCTTCTCAAAATGGTCATTTGCATATTCCTTATTTTTATAATATCCGATTATTTCCTCCATAACAGACTTTTCTTCCCTTAAGGATTTCAGCAGATTCTCAGCTTCTTTATCTATTGTTTCCAGTTTCGGCTCCTGCTTAATAACTCCATCTATTTCAGCTGTGTATTCATTAAACATATTTAAGGTCTCTTCACTTTTTATAAGCTCTTCTATACTTTTATCAGTAGGCTTTTTAAAGTTTCCCTTTTCATCAACAAAATTCTTCATAAATACTTCCCAAAAGGAATTTCTCCATTCTTCTGTAAAAGGAACATTTTTTAATTCCATATATTCATTATATTTTTTCATTTTCCCTTCCTTCTGGGCTTCAGTTGTTCCAACTGTGTTTACAGTTGAATTTTGTGATTTCTTCTCCTGCCCTGTATCCACCGTATCCTTTTTATTACATCCCACAATGAGGAGAAGTACTATCATTCCCAACATCAAGGTTTTTCCTATTCTTATTTTCATTTTATTCACTTCCTATCTAAATCTAATTTACTTAATTATTTTGTCTTTTCTATAATACAAAACATACACTATAACATAAGATTCTCTATTAGGACAATCCTTTATTAGGTAAGAAATTCCCAAATACATCAGTTTCATTATATGATACTTTATTTTTTATATTAATTAATTATTTTTTACTTTTTATTTCCTATCATTATGTTATACTCACTTATTATATCATTGTATTTTACACTAAATTCATATGGCAACGGGAAAACTTCCTCTCCGGCTTCAAGTCTTTCCACCAGATTACCTGTAATCAAAGCTATTTCTCCTGAATATTCCCTTATTTTGTTATAATGTTCCAAAAGATATCTGTCCTTCTTGACCTCCATGTCAGTAACCTTTTTTAGTTCTTCATACTTGACCTCTATATTCTTATATAATTCCTTCAGCCTTGTTATTTCTTCCCGATTAAATTTAAAATCTCCCTTCAAAAAGAGATTTCTGGAAAATTCCTCAATATCGTTTATAAACAACACCATCTTTATGGCAGCAGTTCTATTTTTCTTTTCCAGACGTTTTATTTCCTTCTGTTTCTCATTTTTTATAAGGTTTTTCATTATTCCTACATAGACACTGTATTTTTCCTTTGTGGTTCTGGATGAGTTTACATATAGAGCATGAAGAAGCATTCCTCCTTCATATTCATCCTTATTATAAAAACTTTTTTCATAATAGTCCAAAATCTTTAAAGCTATCGCCCTTTCTTCCTTTATGGAGTCCACATATTCCCTTATATAGACGTCAATATTTTTAAACTCGGGTTTTTCCTTTAAGGCAGCATCTATTTTTTCAATCTGAGGATCCTGCAGTAAAATCTTCTGTCTTACTGAGTTTATCTCAATAAGATCAACTTTTTCCAATATTCTAAAACTTCCCTTGTTATCCATAAAATTTTTTTTGTAATAAACTGCGAAATCTCCCAGAAAATCTCCCGAAGTATTATTGTAAAATTCCGCATATACGTTATATTTCCCTATTTCCCTTCTAGTTCTGTCCTCTTCCAAAAGGATATTACGTAAAAAATATCCACCTATAGAAAAAAGTACAATAAGAAATCCTAAAATAAATATCTTATATTTTCTTTTATTATCTTCCATAAATATCCACCTTTAATTTCACTTCTCTAAATTACTTCTACCTATTTCCAAATGAATAAATCAGAATATTATAATTATACACTATTTTTTTCATATTTTCC
>JBGXYD010000120.1:0-3357 GCA_041815005.1 Leptotrichia sp.
GGCTCAGGGAAATATCTGTAATCCATTGCTTCTTCCTTGCTTCTCATAGGCTTTGTAACAGCATTTTCTTCATCCCAGAGCCTAGTTTCCTGTATTACTCTTCCCCCATTTTCAAGAATTTCTATCTGTCTGTTTGTCTCATATTCTATTGCTCTAACTATAGCCTTAAATGAATTTAAGTTTTTAGTTTCAGTCCTTGTCCCAAGCTCTGTTTCCCCTTTTTTTCTGACAGAAACATTTGCATCGCATCTAAGTGAACCAAGTTCCATACTTACATCACTGACTTTTGTATATTTTAGTCTGTCTTTCAGTGTATTTAAGTAGGCATATGCCTCTTCAGCATTCTTTATTTCCGGCTTTGATATTATTTCTATAAGTGGTACTGAAGCCCTGTTATAGTTTAGCAGTGTTTCAGAGCCTGTGTGTATGCTCTTTGCCGTATCTTCCTCTATCTGTATCCTTTCAATCCCTACAACTGCTTCCTTTCCGCTGTTAGTTACTATATGCAGTTTCCCGTTTTCTGCATACGGTCTGAAATACTGTGTTATCTGGTAGTTTTTTGGTGAATCCGGATAGAAGTAGTTCTTCCTGTCAAACTGGCTTTCCCTGTTAATATCACATCCTAATGCCAATGCAGCCTTTATAGCATAGTCCAGTACTCTTTCATTCAGTTTTGGCAGTGCCCCCGGCTGTCCTGTACATATCGGGCAAGTTGATGTATTCGGCTTCTCGTGGTCATAATCTGCATTACATGAACACCATACTTTTGTATCTGTTTTTAGCTGACAGTGTACTTCAAGTCCAATGACTGTCTCATATTCTATACTCATTTTTATTTTTTCCTTTCCTAATTTATTATTTTTTTCCTATAAATTTTTTTCCACTAAAGTGTATTTATATGGATTTAGTGCTATTTTCATTAGTTTAAAATTTTGTATCCCCAGTGGGATTCCTATTATTGTACAACATAATGCTATACCTGAAATTAAATGTGATATTGCCAGCCATATTCCAAATAATATTATCCACAAAAATGCTGCTATTGGTCTTGGTTTTTCTCCAAATTCCGATTTAAGGACTACTTCTTTACCAAATGGTATAATACAGGAAGCCACCATTTCAAATTCTTATTTTATTATTTTTACTGATTTATTTTATTAAAATTCCCAAATCTAAACTTTCAACTTTTCTTACATATTCGCTTATCATTTCATTCACTTCTTCATTTTTTCCAGTTTCAATTTTTTCGATTATTGATTTTGTATGTTTAGAAATTTCATCTACTTTTTGCAATAAATTTTTAAAATCCTCACTGCTTATATTTTCTTGAGACATTTGGGAACTATCTATCTTTTTCATGTCAGAAATAATATTGTCAAAAGTTTTTTGAATACTTTTTAGCTCATTTACATATTTTTCTTTATCATTTTCTTCTATAACAAAAGGCTTAGAAGTATCAATATACAACTTAGATCCGTAAAACTTATCACTAAACATTTCACAAAGCAAGCTTATTTTTAATATGTTATATGTCAATATCCTATCGGCTTTATATTTTAAAACAGAAATTGTATTTTTCGTAATAATGTATCTTTCTTTTTTCCATAACCAATAAAATTTTTCATAATTTTTCTGGAGTTCCTTATAGTTTTTCAGATATTTTTCATATAAACTTTTTCCCTTTGCAAAGTTGTCTTTTTTATATTCCTTTTTCTTATAATAATTTTTTGTTTCGTTAATAATCTTTATTCTTTCTTCTATTGATTTAATAAATTCATTTGCACTTTCATCTAATTCTTTATTTCTATACTTCCTGTCTTTAGATTGCTCTTTTCTTACTTTAGCTGCACCTATGCCTATTAAATTTTCATATTCTGTTCCAATATCATCAGATAAAAAGGAATTTATTTTTTCTTCACTTGGTATTATAAAATTATTGTCTTTATCTAAAAAAAACTCTGAATAACTTTCATGAATCATATCTGGAAAATTCTCTAGCTTATATCCAGATAACAATAAATCATAACTATTTGTTAATGCTGGATTTTCAAGAGCTGAATACATTATATTCTGATATTCTTCTATTTCTATATTTTTATTAGCTAAATCAACTTCCGAAACTTCACTATAATCTTTTGAATTAATTACTTTTTGATCCTTTTGTTCTTTTTCACATCTTAATGATAATATTATTAATATTAACGATAAAATAATGTGTTTTTTTCTAAATTTCATATTCATACCACCTTTTACAGCTTCAATATGTTATAAATTATAATACTTCTGGATATTCAATTTTCCCTCTTGCTTCCTCAAATCTATTCGCCACATTAAACAGCAAGTCTTCCCTGAAATAGTTCCCGATAAACTGTACTCCAACCGGAAGACCGTCTATAAATCCCGCAGGTACTGAAATTGCAGGAAGTCCAGCCATATTTATTGAAACTGTAAAAATATCTCCCAGATACATCTGTACCGGATCAGTATTTTTTTCTCCTTTTTTGAAAGCTGTTGTTGGTGAAACCGGTGTTAAAATTATATCAACATCTTCTAGAACCCTTGAAAAATCATCTCTTATTAATCTTCTAACTTGTGAAGCCTTTTTATAGTAGGCATCATAAAATCCTGAACTTAACACATAATTTCCTATCATAATTCTACGCTTCACTTCATCTCCAAAGCCTTCAGTTCTTGATTTCACATACATCTCTTCAATATTTTCATCGCTTTTTCTGACTCCATATCTTACTCCGTCATATCTTGACAGATTTGAAGCTGCTTCAGCTGATGAAATAATATAGTAAGTTGAAATTGCATATTTTGAATACGGTAATTCCACTTCCTTGATTTCTGCCCCTAATTCCTTCAGTTTTTCTACAGCGTTCATTATCACTTCTTTAATATCTTTGTCCAGATTCTCAGAAAAATATTCTTTTGGAAGCCCTATTTTCAAGCCTTTTATATCATTTCCCAAAACTTTCAGATAATCTGGAACTTCTATATCCGATGTTGTCGGATCATTTTCATCGTATCCTGAAATTATCTGCATTATTCTTGCCAGATCTTCTGTTGACTTTGCCAATGCACCAATCTGGTCAAGCGATGAACCGAATGCCATAAGTCCATATCTTGATACTCTTCCATAAGTCGGTTTTATTCCAACTGTTCCAGTAAGTGCCGCCGGCTGTCTGATACTTCCTCCTGTATCTGTACCAAGAGCTATTGGAACTTGTCCCGCTGCAACTGCTGCTGCTGATCCTCCGCTGCTTCCCCCTGGCACTCTTTCCAAATCCCAAGGATTAGACACTGCTTTTATACTTGAATTTTCATTAGAAGACCCCATTGCAAATTCATCCA
>JBGXYD010000121.1:0-42706 GCA_041815005.1 Leptotrichia sp.
CTTATGAATATCCTTTATTATTTTCCTATATGCTGTTTAAAGTAACCTTATATTCATATTTATCTCCCCTTGCATAGGAGATTGTATATTCGATAACTTTACTTTTTTCATAAGTCAGACGTTTAATTTTCATACAGACTGCTTTTTTCTTGTATCCTAAAAGTTCCAGAATTTCCTTTTTCTCCATAAGAACCGGAGCAAAAGACTCCACTGCCTTTTCAAAGGATACCTTATAGCTTTCCTTAAATATTGAATACATGGGCTGTTCATTTAGTAGAGCAGCATTAAAGCCCTCAAACCTGTTTAAAGGGATAAATGTATCTTCATACATTATAGGTTCATCATTAATAAGCCTTAATCTCCTTATATGAAGTATTTTTACGGAAGAGGGTATTTTAAAAATTTCACAAAATTCTTCATCTGCATTTATAGTTTCTGATGATACTACTTTTGATGACGGTTTTTTACCTGATTTTACAGTTTCTTCATAAAAACTATAAAAATTTGTCAGTTCCTGCTGGATTATCTTATTTGATACAAATGTCCCGTTTCCATGTATTCTATATATATAATTTTCCTCCTCCAGCTTTTTTAGTGCCTGTCTTACTGTAGCCCTGCTCACTTTAAATATTGACGTCATATCCCTTTCAGTTGGCAGGCTGTCTCCTTCAAGAAGTTCTTCGTTTCTTATCCTGCTTTTAAAATGTTCATATATCTGATAGTATAAAGGCACACTTGCTATTTTATTATTGTTGCTCATTGATATTCTTCTCCTAAATCCGTAATCAGTAAAAATTTTAATATTCTGTCAGATTTCCTTTTGATATAGTTCCTTTTACTTCATATCCACTATTAAAGTATGTCATATCTGCGACATACCCTTCCTTTATATAGCCATATCTGTCTTCTACAGATATTGCCTTTGCTGGATAAGAAGTTGCCATTCTTAAGGCTTCCTCCAAGGATACATTTACATGATTCACGAGGTTTTTAACTCCATCTATCATTACAAGGGCAGAACCTCCCAAAGTTCCTGCAGGAGAATAACACTTTCCATTTTCATATAGCACAACATTTCCTTCAAATATAAACTGTTTCATATCTGTTGTACCTGCCGGACTTACTGCATCTGTCACAAGATACAATCTTTCCTTTAATATTTTTTTTGCTATTTCTGCAGAGGCATAATCCATATGGAACCCGTCTATTATTATTCCACAGTTTGTCGTGTCATTGTTAAAGAGAAAACCTATAACTCCAGGATTTCTTGATTCCAAAGGACTCATTGCATTATATAGATGAGTTGCTCCGTTGAAGTACTCCCTCTTTTCCATACATTCTTCATAGGTAGCATTTGTGTGTCCTACAGATATGTTTATTCCTGCCTCCTTTAGCTTTTTAAGATGCGATATTTCAGCTTTTTCAGGAGCAACGGTAATAATCTTTGTAACTTCAGAGCCATAAGATGCTATCTTATCTATTATCTCATCAGAAAGGACTCTTATGTACTCTGGTCTGTGTATTCCCTTCCTTTCCACACTTATATAAGGTCCTTCTATATGTAATCCCAGTACTCCTACTTCTTCCTTATTTACATAATTTTTTATTAGATCCAGAGCCTTTTCAATTTTCTCATCCGGTGAAGTAATCAGTGTAGGCAAAAAAGAAGTACAGCCAAATTTTTTATTTGTTTCATTCATTATTTCCAGTGTCTTTATAGAAATATCATCATTAAACAGCACTCCTCCACAACCGTTGAGCTGTAAATCTATAAATCCTGGAGAAAGTATCATCCCATCAATATCAACTGTTTCATGATTTTCTTTATCTTCTGATGTGAGCTTTTCCTCCTTTAATATTTTTTTTATTATTCCATCTTCTACAATTACAGTATTTTCAGTTATAAACTCTTCGCCATTAAAAATATTTGCATTTTTTATAATCATTTTTTCACCTAACTAAAGACCTTTCTTTAAAGATATTAATTTTTCCCTATATTTTTCCAGATTCAGATTCTCAGCCTCTATTTCTTTAAAATATCTGTACGTCTTAACTTTTATATCGGAAACGGCATTTTCATCTACTACTAGAACTGCCTTTTCATGAAGCTGCAGTGCTGATATTGTCCACAGATGATTTATTCCACCTTCTATCCCATGATACACTGCCCTTGCCTTCTTATATCCATCTGCCAGTATCATTATTTCCTTTGAATCCATCAGTGTTCCTACTCCTACTGTCAGTGCAAGTTTCGGAACCTTTTCCACGTCATTATCAAAAAATCTGGAATTTGCCAGTATCGTATCATAAGTAAGTTCCTTATCCCTAGTCCTTGATGAAAGCGAGGATCCAGGCTCATTAAAGGCTATATGCCCATCTTCTCCTACTCCTCCCATAAAAAGTCTTATTCCTCCTACACTCTTAATCTTATCTTCATATCTACGGCATTCTTCTTCAAGATCTTCTGCAAGCCCGTCTAATATATTTATATTTTCTTTTTTTATATCTATATGATTAAAAAAATTCTCATACATGAAGTGATGATAGCTCTGCTCATGTTCCGGAGAAAGCCCTACATATTCATCCATATTGAATGTTATTATACTTTCAAAGGAAATTATTCCTTCATTGTATAAATTTATGAGTTCCCTGTATGTACCTAACGGTGTAGAGCCTGTTGGAAGTCCTAAAACAAAAGGCCGTTCTGCTGTAGGATTAAACCTCAATATTTTTTTTGCAATCTGATATGCACTCCATTTTCCTATTTCTTCCTTATTTTTTAATATTATGACCCTCATAATACCTCCTTTCTGATTTCAATCTTTTACCATATGCATATATATTTTACCCCATTTTTACATAAAAGGAAATAATTAAAATGGAATTATCCTAAAATTATATTTTTCCTTCTTAACATGCTATGTTAAACTTTATTTCTAATTTTAAAATAATCCCATTATTAAATTTTTTAATATCTAATGTAAAAATATAATTTTTTACTCTGTACTTTCTATTGTCTTTTCAAGTTCTGATATGAATTTAGAGTATGGATAGCAACCTTCCCTGTCTATTTTGCAGTTTTTCATTTCCAGTACAGCACCTTTCTTTGTAAGATAACTTGCTTTTACATCCCATTCTTCCCAAGGATAAGGAGTAATTTTGGATAATCTGCTTCCTGGAGCAGTCAATGGAGATCTTAGACCATGTCTACTCAGAATTACAACTTTTTTAAGCTCCTGTTCCTGTTTAGAAAATATTACCACACTTAGAATAGTAAATATTAAAAAATATTTTAATATTCTTTTTTTCATTATATACCTCCTTACTAGACTTTAATCATTTAATATCTGTCATTACTCATACACATCTTTATTTTTTCTATTACTACCTTTTTCATTTCTTCCTTTGCCTTTGCCATATATTTTCTTGGATCATTTGCTTCAGTATTTTCCATCAGGTATTTTCTCAGTTCATCTGAAAAAGGGAGTTTCAGTTCCGTCGCTATATTTACTTTAGTTATTCCAAGGCTGATACACTTTCTGACATCCTGTACACTGACTCCTGAAGCTCCATGTAGAACTAATGGTATGGACACTTTTTTTCTGATTTCTTCAAGCCTCTCAAAATCAAGCTTAGGTTCACTTTTATATAGCCCATGTGCTGTCCCTATTGCCACTGCAAGGGAATCTATCCTCGTCCTTTCGGCATATTCTACAGCTGCATCAGGATTTGTGAAAAAGGAATCCTTCTCATCTACCACAAGATCATCTTCCTGCCCTCCAAGCCTTCCCAATTCTGCTTCAACAGTAACATCGTATCTATGGGCATATTCTACAACTTTACTTACAAGCTCTATGTTTTCCTCGAAAGGATGATGGGAGGCATCAATCATTACAGATTTTGTCCCTAAGTCAATAGATTTTTTTATGCTTTCAAATGTTTCATGATGATCCAGATGAATTGCAATAGGAATACTGTATTTTCTCGATGCTGTTTCAATTATAGCTTGAAGATAATCCCTGCCTCCGTATTCAAAAGTTCCCGGTGTCCCAGCCAATATTAAGGGAGATTTCATTTCCGCTGCAGCTTCTACTATTACCTGAATAGTCTCCAGGTTATGGAAATTGAAAGCCGGCACTGCATACTTTTCCCTCTGTGCCTTTAAAAGCATTTCTCTAGTACTTACTATCATTTTTAATTATACGGGCTAAAATTTTCCCAGATATTTTCTATAAAAATTTCAGCCCAGCCCTCCTTATTTTTATTTTATATTCCTTCTTCTTCAGATATTTCTTCATTTTTTTCTGAAATTCCTTTATTCTTCAGTTCAAACCCTTTAATTTCATCTTTTCCTATAGTCATGGCATGATAATAGAGTTCTTCCAGCTCCATTTCTTCCCTTTCACATATTATTTCCAGAATCATAGGAAGATTCATTCCACTTATGACCTTTATATTCTCCCTTTTCAGGCTTATAATGGAAGCCGTCTTAAAAGGAGTTCCCCCTGCAATATCTGAAAAGATTAAGACCCCATTTTCATCACCTGTTTTATTTACCTTATCCAGAATCTTTTCTTCCAGCAGTTCAGGAGTGATGTCTTCCGTAAAATCTACTGTATAAAACTTTTCCGGCTGACCAAAAACCAGCTTTACGGCACTCCCTATCCCTGTTGCTATATTTCCATGTCCTGTAACTATTATCCCTGTCATCTTACATCTCCTATAGTAGTCCTATAAATTTCCCGATAATTCCTATTGCCATTGTTATTCCTATTAAAGCTAAAGGTGAGTACTTCTTCTTAATCAGGAACAGCATAAAGAATGTATAGCATACTGGCAGTAGCTTAGGCATTATCTTATCTATAATTCCTGTCTGAACAGGTATCCCTTCTGGTCCTATAGGTATGATATAAGCAATATTCAGATTAATATATGATGCTATCAATGCTCCAACTATTGTTATTCCCACTATAGTGGCTGCCCTTGAAACTTTCTGTGTATTTTCCTTCATTTTTAAAATTGCAGAAACTCCTGTCCTGTATCCATAATGCATCAGGAAGAACCTCAATGCAAACTGTACCACATTAAATAGCACCAGGAAAAGTACAGGTCCAATTATCGAACCTTTAGATGCAAACTGTACTCCTATCGAAGCTGTTATCGGCAGTAATGTCAGCCAGAACATCGCATCTCCTATTCCTCCTAAAGGTCCCATTGTCGCAACCTTTATTCCTCTTATTGTAGATACGTCTTCCTTATTTTCTTCCATTGCAGTAATAATTCCCTGTACAAAATTTACCAGGAATGGATGTGTATTAAAGAACTCCATATGCTGCTGCATTGATTTACTTAGGTCATTCTTATTTTTATGAATTTTTTCCAATGCAGGTGTCATTCCTGACAGCCATCCGCAAGCCTGCATACGTTCAAAGTTAAATGATGACTGTAACCATAGCGATTTCCATACCATCTTGTTCAATGTTGCTTTATCTATTACTTTTTCAACCGTCTTATCTTCATATTTATCAATATTATATTCCATCTTCGCAATCCTCCTCTATTTTAACTGCACTTGCTGAAGCTGCTGAAGAACTTTTTGTATAGTAGTCATACAGTGCAATAGCAACTGCTAATAAAGTTATAGCTAGCAGATCCATTCCTAAAAATGCTGCCAGTACAAATCCTCCAATCATAAAAGGAACATATTCTTTTTTCAGCATTATATTAAGCAGCATTGCAAATCCTACTGCCGGCATCATTCCAGATGCCACCTTAAATCCTCCTACCAGTTTTTCCGGTAATGCTGATATTAACGGTTCTACCTTATCTGCTCCAAACAATATTAATGAAAAAATAATTAAGAAGTTGAATGCAAACAGTACAACCGGTCCTGAAAAGTTAATCATGTCAATTCCTTTTATATTTCCTTCTTTTGCATACTCATCAGCTTTATGCATTATTGGTGAATATATTGTAAATAAAAGGTTTATGAGAACCTGAGCCAGTACTGCAAACGGAACTGCTACTCCTAATGCAAGCTCTGGAGACTGCTTTCCAAGAAGTACTGTAACTATTCCTGCAATTCCTCCTATAACAATGTTAGGCGGCTGTGCTCCTGCAAGGGGGACTAATCCTAACCATGCCAGTTCCATTGTAGCTCCTGCCATTAATCCTGTCTTTACATCTCCTAAAATTAACCCTACAACTAATCCTGAAACAATGGGTCTATGTAGGCTTTCAGTTCCATTAAACTGCTCAACGCCTGCAATACCTGCCCATATTCCGATTAATATAGCCTGTAATAACATTCCAAAACACCTCTCTTCATAAATCTATCTCTATTTTTTATAGCAACTCCATTAAATTTCTTCCCTTATCTGACGGGACACCTCTCAAGTCAAGTTCTACTCCCAGTTCAGCCATTCTCTTAAATGCTGCAATGTCATCTTCATCTACTGACACTGTAGGGAATATCTGTTTCTTTCCCTCAGAAAAATGTAAATTTCCTACATTTACATATTTTATAGGGACATTCCCTTCTATAAGCTTAAGCATGTCCTGTGGATTTCTCACTACCAGAAATATCTTCTGTGAAGATGAAGCCTTATGAATTACATTTATAGTCTTTTCAATGGTAAAATACCTTGACTGTACCCCTTCAGGCAGAACCATATCCATCAGGCTCTGCTGAACTGGATCATCAGCTACTTCATCATTGGCAACTAGAACCAGGTTTGCCTGTATGCTGTTTACCCATGTCATTCCCACCTGACCGTGAATCAATCTGTTGTCTATCCTGGTTGATAGTATGTTAGGCATAATAATCACTCCTTTTCAAATTTATATACTTTAAACTTTTTGACAACTCTGTTAACTTCCCCTGTAGGAAACGGATTATCTGTAGTATTACCTAGATACTGTGACTTAAAGAATGCATACATCTGCCCATATGCCAGATATACAAACAATCCTGCCAGTTCCTTGTCTATTTTTTCCTCTCCAGCACATATAAGTTTATCTGTATTGCTTATTATTTTTTTATTTTCTTCCATACAGTACGCCACTATTCTGTCTGCCCTTCTGTCATAATACATTTCCTCCAGCAGGTCTTCGTCATATTTTTTAGCATACTCTTCCTCATTTATGAGGTTAAATATTATTGTTTCTTCATTCACTATTGCTTTTGGACCATGTCTGAATCCCAATGTTGTATTACTTACTGCCACTACCTTCCCTGCACTCAGCTCCATTACCTTTAGTGCCAGTTCCTGGCTTAATCCACTTAATATTCCACTTCCTAATATAACAATCCTCTTATGGTCTTTTTCAGCAAGTTTTTTTATTTCTCTATATTTTGTTTCCATTTCATTGGAAACTATCTCTATAATTTTTTTCATTTCATTGTGTTTCTCTTCTCTATCAGGGATAAATAACAGCATCCCTGCCAAAAGCATACAGCTGAAACTACTTGTCATTGCAAAACCTTTATCATTGGATTCTTCAGGCATCAGCATAAGAAATATATTTTTGTTTCCTGTAGCCATTTTAGCTAAGGCTCCATCCTTATTACAAGTAATAAATATGTGATATACTTCATCTAGAATATCATTTGCAATATCTATTACTGCTGAGCTTTCAGGTGAATCTCCCGATCTGGCAAAAGAAACTATAAGAGTCTTTTTGCTTCCTTTCAGAAAATTCAGAGGATTATTTAAAATATCTGTAGTCCCTATTGATTTAAATTCAAAATCTAGGGAACATTTTTTTCTAAGCATCGGCTCCAATATGTTACCCACATATTCAGAAGTCCCTGCCCCTGTAAATATTACCTTGAAGCTATCATCAAAACCTATTTCAGAAAAAAACTTCTCCAGTTTCTCCTTGTTTTCTTTAAATATTTCCAAAGTTTCCATCCATAACCTGGGTTGCTGTACTATTTCCTTCGCTGTATTGAAAGAGTTATCCTTTTTTAGTACCTCCTCTTCTATACCAAAAATCATATTCATCTTTTTCCTCTTTTCTTAATTTTATATTGGTACGTACCAATTTTTCGATAATATTATAATACATTTTTTCATTTTGTCAATACTTTTTGAAAAAAAATTTTATATTAAAGTGTCATAAAAAATTGATAATAGTAAAAATAGAAATCGTTTTCGTTAATAAATTATACAAAATAAAAAAAACTTCTACGAAATTTTTTGTAATTTCAGTAAAAGTTTTTTCATTAAAATTATTTTTTAATACTATTTCATATCATTTACAAGTTGTGCCAAAATACCGTTAAGGAATTCCCTTGTATCATTATAGGAATATTTCTTTGCTATTTCCATTGTTTCATTAATAACAATTTCATATTCCATTTTTTCAATAAGAATCTCATAAAAGGACAGTTTCAAAAGGGCCTTTTCAATCGTTCCAAGTCTTTCATAAGTCCAGCCCTTTAAGGTTGCCTTTATCTTTTCTACTAAAAAATCCTTATTATCTTCTACTCCTGTAACATAGGATTTAAGAAACTCTATGTGCTTAGGATTTCTTATATTTTCCTCGTTTATTATTTCATCTGTCCTTTTGGCAATTCCGTTATCTACTAGTTCCCTTTCAAAAAGGATTTTAAATATTTCTTCACGGATTTCACTACGAGTCATTACATTTTTTCTCCCTCTTGCTGAATTTGGTTTTCCATTATATCCCCAGTTTTTTCAGGGATTTCATAGCTATTTGGCTCCACTGTTTCCGCTATTGCAACTTTTTCTTCAATTTTCGGTTTGGCAGAGATACTTCCTGTGTCCTGTATTATCTTTTTCTCCACTATTGTCTCTCCGAGAACTTTTTTTAATTTTACTTTACTTTTTTTTACGTTTATACCTGTGGAATTATACACAAATTCAGCCATTTCCTCTTGTATCTTAATCAGGCGCTCATTTAAATTATCCACATTGTATGTATCTACTATAGCCTCTATGACTACAGCTTTCCCCCTTGGAAAAGACTTAATCTTGGAGTTTTTTATAATTTCCTGTGATGTAAGAAAATCCTTAGCGACCTCATTTATAGTTTTTATCGTAACTTCTATTTCTCCACTTTTATTCTTTACTTTTCTATTTTGAGAGTATTTTGTCATTCTATTTAAATAGGATAGAAAAAATATAACCAGATAAATAAAAGATACAAGTATTAATACTATCTTTACCTTTGGGCTTTCCAGGTTTACCATGTTGTCCAGCATTGACATATAGCCAGTTTTCATAACCAAATCCGATACACTTGCAAATATTACCCCTATAAATCCAATCAATATGGATAATTTTGCTAAAAGACCTAATAATACTATCATAAATCACTCCTTTACTTTTCTTCCTCAGCTATTGTATTGATTTCAGGCAGGCTGATCTGACTTTCCTGAACAGGCTCATCCTTTACCACCTTCTGTATGAATACATTTACTTCCTGAACTTTTAACCCCGTCATTTCAGTAATAGCCTTTACAACCTTTGTCTGGATTTCTCCTGCAAGGGCTGGAAGCTGATATCCCAGCTTAGCGATAATATAGAGATCAAGCGTACATTCAGTTTCCCCCACTTCCACCTCTATCCCTCTGCTTCCACCTGATGACACGCTTTGGAAAAATTTTGTTATTTCATTTTTTGATGTATTTCCCACAAGGCTATGTACTCCTTCAATTTCTAAAATAACTGATTCCGCAATTGTTGCTACAACATCCTGTGATATGCTTATATTTCCTAATTCATTCATTTTTTTACCTCCTGTATCAAATATATTATTTATTTTCCTAACATTTCCTTAAAATGGGTTTCTATAAAGTTTGTGTATATAGTCCCCTTCCTAAAATATTCGTTATCGAGAACCTTTAAATGGAAAGGTATCGTTGTATCTACCCCTTCTACAGTAAATTCAGCCAATGCCCTCTTCATTCTTTCTATCGCCTCTTCCCTAGTCTTACCCTTTACAATAAGTTTAGCTATCATGGAGTCATAATAAGGGGGTATTTCATAATTTTGATAGGAATGAGAATCTACCCTTACCCCTATACCTCCTGACGGAATATATTTTTCAAGCACTCCACTTGATGGCAAAAATCCATTTTCTGAATCTTCAGCATTTATCCTACATTCTATAGCATGACCCGAAATTTCCACATCCTTTTGAGTAATACTCAATTTTTCTCCTGCTGCAACCCTTATTTGTTCTTTTATAAGATCTATTCCTGTTACTTCTTCACTTATTGTATGTTCCACCTGTATTCTCGTATTCATTTCCATAAAATAAAAATTCATGCTCTTATCCACAAGGAACTCCAAAGTTCCAACACTATCATATCCTATGCCTTTGGCAAGTTTCGCAGCAAATCTTCCCATTTTATCTCTTGTTTTGGCATCAATTCCTGCTGAAGGTGCCTCTTCTATAAGCTTTTGGTGTCTCCTTTGAATGGAGCAGTCCCTTTCTCCAAGATGTACCACATTTCCATGTTTGTCACCTATAACCTGTATTTCCACGTGTCTAGGCTCTTCCACATATTTTTCCATGTATACATCAGGATTCCCAAAGGCGGCTTCTGCTTCATTTCTTGCTGCAACAAAATTTTCCACAAGCTCCTTTTCATTATGTGCTATCCTCATCCCTTTACCTCCACCACCTGCGGTAGCTTTTATCATTACGGGATAAGTGATCCATTTTGCCACTCTCTTTGCCTCTTCCAAATCAGGAACTATACCATCTGACCCTTTTGTTATAGGCACTTTATTTTTTATGGCTGTCTCCCTTGCTGTAGCCTTGTCTCCCATCATATTTATAAGCTCGGGTTTTGGTCCTATAAATACTATGTCATTCTGGGCACAAATTTTGGCAAAAGAAGCATTTTCCGCTAAAAATCCATATCCTGGATGTATAGCTTCACTTTCAGTAATTAAAGCCGCTGAAATTATATTAGGAACTTTAAGATAGGAATCTGAGCTACTTGCAGGACCTATACAGACTGCCTCATCTGCCATTTTCACATGCATAGACTCCTTATCCGCTTCTGAATATACTGCAACTGTAGCTATACCAAGTTCTCTTGCTGCCCTTATTATCCTTACGGCAATTTCTCCTCTATTTGCAATTAATATTTTCTTAAACATGAATCCTCCCAAAATTTATTTTCTAGAAATAATTTGTTATTACAGTAATTCTATTATAAATAAAGGCTTGGCAAAATCAACTGCCGCCTGGTCAGAAACCAGTATTTCCTTTAAAATCCCCTTTACAGGTGATTTTACATCTGTTTCCACCCCTATAGTGGTTATTGTAGCTAGCTTTGTCCCGTTCTGCACTTCCATACCTTTTTCAATATTCAGAAGTTTTATCTTCCCTATATTCTTTGATTTTATGATCTCTTCCCTAGCTGTAACAACTATCTCTTCTTCAACCTTTTTTTCAGTTTCCTTCTTTACTTGTGGTTCCACAGAGGACTCCTCGGAATTTTTCAAAGTAAGTTTTATATTCCCATATCTTACTTTTATTTCATTCATCTCTTCCTTCTTCAATATTTTCATTAACTCCTTAATATCCCTCAGTTCCATTTCTCCTCCTCCGAGTTTTTTTATGAAATCTTTCCTATCTCTAATTTTATCATATAGAAAGCTTTTTTTCAATCTAACGCAACTTTATTTTTTTTATCCCTATCATTTTTATGAGTTCTCTCATAAAATTTCTTGAAAGGCTTACGTTGTATTTTTTCCCCAGTTTCACCACTTCCCTTTTTCCATCTATAACCATAGCTAAAAATACCTGATTGTTTCCACTGTTTTTTACCAAAAGCCCTTTCAAATCACTTACCTTATCCTTAGTTTCATCATCTATCAGTATATACAGGTTCAAAAACTTATGTTCATCCAAGTCGTCAATATTATTAATCATATCAAGAATGACTGCATACTTATTCCCCTCCTGATTTATATTCCCCTCCAACATAACAATAGAGTTTTCAACTATTTTGTAGCCTAACTTTATGAAATCTTTGGGAAAACATATTATGTCAACTGTCCCTGTAAAGTCTTCCAGCTGAAACTTTGCCATAGGATCTCCTGATGCTTTTACTACAATCTTATTCAGGTTCTTTATTATTCCTATAAGCCTTATCTTGGTAAATCTTCCGTTCTTCCGTCTATTCCTAAAATTTTCAAGATCAGAAATTTTAGTATGTTCCACTATATTCAAGAGAACTTTTTTAGAATTTAATGGATGATCGGAAACATATATTCCTAGATATTCCTTTTCATTTTTCAGTAAGAGATTTTGGGAAAATTCCTCAGCTTTTTCCATTTTAAAATCTCTTATTTTATTATTTTTAGCCTCAAAAAGTATCATCTGGAGATCCTCTTCCATTTCATATTTTCTTGTGGACCATTCCAGTACCCCATCAATAGAAATATACTTTTCCTGTCTGTTTCCTGGAAGTCCGTCAAGGCTTCCTGATAGTATAAAGGATTCCATCTGCTTCCTATTTATCCCATGCTGTTTCATACGATATGTAAAATCCTCAAAGGAGATGAACTTTTCCTGCCTTTCCTCCATAAGGGACTGTACCAGTTTTTCTCCTATCCCTTTTATAGCTGTCAATCCAAACCTTATCCCATTTTCCTCTACCTTAAATTCAGCATCAGATAAGTTTACATCTGGTACCATGACTTCGATGTTTTTTTCCCTCGCCTCATTTATGAAAAGGGATAGCCTGTCTATATTATACATTTCTGTAGACATGACCGCTGCAAAAAATTCAGTAGGATAGTTTGCTTTAAAATAGGCAGTCCAGTATACAATAAGGGCATAAGCAGCTGAATGGGACTTATTAAATCCATAGCCACCGAACTTGTCTATAAGACTATATATTTCATCCGCCTTTTTCTCTGATATGTTATTTTCCATAGATTTCTTTATAAACTTTTCTCTATTCTGCTGTATTATTTCCGGTATTTTCTTTCCTATCGCCCTTCTCAGTTCATCTGATTCCCCCAGTGAATAATTTGCCATTTTATTTACTATCTTCATTACCTGTTCCTGGTAAAGAATTACACCGTAGGTCTCTTCCAGTATCCCCTTTAGAGAATCATGAGGATATTTTATTTTACTAACACTATTCTTAGCTGCTATAAAGTCCTCCACCATTCCACTTTGAAGAGGTCCTGGTCTATATAATGCCAGTAAGGCGGTTATATCCTCAAATTTCTTTATCTTCATTTTTTTCATAAGCTGCCTTATTCCATGGGACTCGCACTGGAACACTCCCAGTGTATCACCTGCCGTAAGCAATTCATATGTTTTACTGTTTTCCAATGTGAGATTTTTAAGGCTTATTTTCCTGTTTTCTCTTTTTTCTATGTTTTCTATAGTCTTTCTCAGAATTGTCAAGTTCTTTAAACCTAAAAAGTCTATTTTCAAAATCCCCAAATCTTCCAGTTCCTTCATCTGATACTGGGTGGACAGCACCGATGTCCTTCCATCTGAATATGTGGGAATCTCATCCTCCAGTACCTCCTTTGAGATGACAAGCCCCGCTGCATGGACAGAAGCATGCCTTACTTTTCCCTCTATCTTTATGGAGTAATCCACCATTTTCTTTACTTCAGAATCTTCCTCATACATACTCCTTAAATTTTCAATCTGTGATATAGCAGTTTCCAAGTTCATATTAAAGGGGATACTCTTTGTTACAGCGTCCACCTTTTTAATACTTATATTAAGGACTCTTCCCACATCACGTATTGCAGCTCTTGCCTTTAATGTCCCAAAGGTTATAATATGTGCCACATGGTGTACTCCATATTTTTTTAGAACATACTGTATTACTGTTTCCCTTTGCTCCTGATCGAAATCTATGTCTATGTCAGGCATGGAAATTCTCTCTGGATTTAAAAACCTTTCAAAAATAAGGTCATACTTTAAAGGATCTATTTCTATTATGTCAAGGGCATAGGAAACTATACTCCCTGCAGCTGATCCCCTTCCAGGCCCCACAAATACCCCCGACTCCTTAGCAAACTTAATAAAATCCCATACAATTATGAAATAACCGTTATACCCCATGCTATTTATAATCTCAAGTTCGTACTCTGTCCTTTCCAAAACATGTACAAGCCCTTTTTCTCTCAAAACTTCCTTTATTTGCCTCTCTTTGCCTGTATCTCCCTCACTAATCTCTATTTCCCTTTTCAAGTATTTCCGTGCTATTCCCTCATATACAAGTTTCCGTATATATTCTCCCTCAGAAACTCCTTCCGGCAAGTCGTATTTAGGAAACTTAAAATTATCAAATTCAAAATCCACATTACAGTTTTGTGCTATATAATTAATATTTTCAATACCTCTGTTAAAAAATTCCTCACCAAGACTGTAAAAATTTTCCTTCATCTGGTTATAGGACTTCAAGTAAAGGTCATCATAAAATATTTCAGATTTCTCCACCTCAATCCTGTTCCCCTCCTTTATGGATGAAAGTATCTGTTGCAATACCGCATCTCCTCTGTTGGGATAGTATATATCGTTACTTACTATATATTTTATATCTGTTTCCCTGATTATTTCCCAAAGTGATTTTCTTACATTTTCAAGCCTTGCCGCAGCAGGGACTTCAAAATAAAAATTTTCTTCAAAATCACCCTTGAATTTTAATGCGACCCTTTTTGCCTCTGGATATTTATGCTCATTTAATCCTGACACTACTTCCCCATATATTCCACCCGAAAGGACAAAAAGACCTTCTGAAAACTCCAGAAGTTCCTCGTATTTTATTTTATTACGTTTCCTGCTGAACCTGCTAAAGGAACGAGAAGATAACCTGCATAGGTTTCTATATCCTTTCTGGTTTTTTGCCAGCAAGGTAAGAGAGTATTCTCCTTCTGAAACTATTCCATCCAAAAAGACTTCCAGTCCTATTATGGGCTTTATTCCTGCTTTTTTACATTTCTTATAAAATTCTATAACTCCAAACATTGCAGTATCAGTAATTGCTAATGTGTCTACTCCTACGACTTTACACCTTTCTATATACTCCTCTATTTTTCCTACCCCTTCCAGGAGAGAGTATTCGGTATGTAACTTTAAATGGATCATTCGGTTAGTTTCCATAGTATCACCCGCATATTATTTTTTAAACCTCAATATCCTTTATTATATGGTAAATTCCATCATCATCATTTGACAGTGTCACCATATGTGGGACTATCTCCCTCTTCAGTTCCTCTGTTGCATTTCCCATAAGGTATCCGTGCTTTACCGCCTTTAACATAGAAAGGTCATTCCACTGATCCCCAAATGCCATCACCTCTTCTGGAGTAAATCCATACTTTTTCATTATCTCTCCTACAGCCCTTCCTTTACTTACTCCTTTATTTAACACTTCGAGATAGGTAGTCTGGGAAAATACAAATTCACACTGGGGAAATTTATCCTCCAGCTCTTTCTTCAACTTTTCAAGTTTTTCGTTTTTTCCTATAAACAATGCCTTTGTGGATTCCTTATTCATAAAGTCGTCAAAATTCACAAGAGTATATGGAATTCCTGCCTTCTGGGAATACCCTAACCCTTCTTCAGATTCGTTTTCAATATGTAACAGATCCTCTACATATAAGTTCAGATGTACTTCTTCCCTTCTGGAAAATTTTATCAGTTCTTTCACAACTTCAGCCGGAACAGGATCTTCGTATACTACCTCCTGCGTCAGAGAATCCATAATTCTTCCACCGTTATATGTTATTACAGGGGTAGTTATACCCAGCTCGCTTATATAGGGAAGAGAAGAGGTATAAGTCCTACCTGTAGAAATAAATATTTTTATCCCCTTATCCTGAAGCTCCTTCAGTTTTTCCTTTAATTTTTCAGATACTGTATGATCACTCCTTAAAACAGTTCCATCCAAATCCATAAATATAGCCTTTATTTTCATTTATTTCCTCCTTTTCTGTAATCTACCCCGTCTTTTCCCAACTACAATATGAAATATCCTTTTCTGTTTTAATCTGTCAGATTACAAAATTCCTATATTATTCACCTCTTTCTATTTTAACAATTTCCTTTAAATTTTCTATAAAAAAATCTACTTCTTCCTTTATTGTTTCCCTTCCGAGGCTTATTCTAAAGGAGCTTCTGACATCTTCCCCTTCTTTTCCCATTTCCTTTAAGACATAGGATTCCTCGACAGCTCCTGACATACATGCAGAACCTGCACTGACACATATCCCCCTCAAATCAAGAGCAATAAGAAGTGTCTGGATATCACATCCCTTTATTGTAAGACTTATTATATTATCTCCCCTTCTAGCCCCTTCGCCATTAATTTTTATATCCTTTATTTCTTTCTTTAGTCTTTTTTCGATATATTCACGTAATTCTCGTTCTCTTTTTCCTGTTTCATGGATTTTTTCATAGGCTTCCTCAAGGGCATATCCTAATCCCACAATTCCATGTACATTTTCAGTTCCCGCCCTTCGGTTTCTCTCCTGTGAACCTCCCCATATCTCCTTTTCTACCAAGAAATTTTTGTCTAAAAAAAGAAAGCCAACACCTTTAGGCCCATAGAACTTATGGGCTGAAGCTGACATTGCAGATATTTTCAGCTTCTTTGGGAAAATTATTTCCTTCCCCACCCCCTGAACTGCATCAGTGTGAAATAATATCCCTGTTCCCGACAGAATTTCCCCAATTTCTTCTATGGGCTGTCTTACCCCAGTTTCATTATTAATATACATTATAGATACTATGACTGTATCCCTTCTTATGGAGTTTTTCAACTCCTCCAGATTAACTACACCATTTTCATCTACATTTATATAGGTAACTTCATATCCTTCCCTTTCAAGCTGTATACATGTCCTTAAAATTGTCGGATGCTCTATTTTTGATATAATAATGTGTTTCCCCTTGTAATCATAGGCATTTAATGCCCCTCTTAATATTAGATTGTTTGATTCTGCCCCTCCTGAAGTAAAAATTATTTCCTTTTCCTCAACTCCAAAATATCCAGCTATAAGATTCCTTGTCTTTTCAAGGGCAGCCTTTGCCTTCTGACCTAACTTATGGGTAGAAGATGGATTCCCGTAGTTTTCACTACAGGATTCTATCATTTTCTCCACAGTTCTTCTGGACATTTTAGTTGAAGATGCATTATCTAAATATACTAATCTCAACTTTATCTCCTTAAAATTTTTGTAAAATTACAAGTCTATTACAATTGATTTTATTTTAGTCATGCTCTCTATACTATATTTTATCCCTTGAACACCAACTCCTGAACCCTTTATTCCAAGAAATGGGAAATTATCCGGCCCCCTTTGAGTTCTGTTATTTATCTGTACCGTTCCCACTTCAAGTTTTCCTGCTATATCAAAGGCTCTTACCACATCCTTAGTAAATACTGATGTCTGTAGCCCATATTCTGAACTATTGCATATCTGTATTGCCTCCTCTATAGACTTTATCCTTATTAGTGGCAGCACAGGACCGAAAGGTTCTTCCCATGCTATTCTCATGTCAAGAGTGACATGGTCAAAAAGTACCGGCCACAGAAGATTCCCTTCTCTTTTTATAGAAGTTAGAGAAACTGCACCCTTTTCCTTTGCATCCTCTATAAGACCTTCTATAAAGTCTGCTGCCCTATTATCTATCAAAGGGGTTATATCTGCATTGTCAAAGGGATTTCCAACAGTAAGTCCCTCAACTTCTTTTTTTATAAGCTCAGATAGCCTGTCAGCTACATTTTCCATTACAAGCACCCTTTTTATTGCAGTACATCTCTGCCCTGAATAACTGAAAGCTCCTGCCACTATTTCCTTTGCAGCCCTTTCAAGATCAGCATCATCAGCAACTATGGCACCATCCTTTCCTCCAAGTTCAAGCAGAATAGGTCTCATTCCTGCGAGCTCCCCTATTCTTTTTCCTACCGGAGTACTTCCGGTAAAGTTCACAAAGTCCACCATAGGATTTAATATGAGATAGTCTCCTATTTCAGAACCTTTTCCTGTTACTGTATTTAAAACCCCCGCAGGTATTCCTGCCTCATGAAAGGCCTTTACCAATAAAAGACCGCTTATTGCTCCCTGTGTAGGTGGTTTAAATAACACTATATTTCCTCCAATAAGTGCCGGTGCTATCTTTGATGCAGACAGGTTTACAGGATAGTTAAAAGGGGCTATGGCAAGAACAAGACCCATAGGCTCCTTCCTTACAAGTGCCACCTTTCTTCTGCTTGCTGCTTCAAAACTTCCACCTTCCACTATTTCTCCTACTGATCTCATTCCCTCTTCAGCAGAATATCTTATAAGGTCTGCCGTCCTCACTACTTCACTAACGGCAGCTTTTATTCCCTTCGATACTTCTTTTGCCAGTATCTCTCCTATTATTTCCTTATCCCTTTCCAGTATTTCCGCCGCTTTATAAAGGTACTTTGCCCTTTCCACCACAGCAAGATTTCTCCACCCTTCAAGTGCAGCCTTTCCAGTCATAATGGCATAATCAGCTTCTTCCCTTGTCATTGCAGGTATACTCCCCAGTTCCTCATTGTTTATTGGGGAGTAAATTTTTATCTCCCCTTCAGATTCCTTCCATTCTCCATTCACTAGATTTTTGTATTGCATGAATTTAATATCTCCTTCTTTAGTTTTTTCTACAGCGTTATATATAAATAAATATCTGTATTCCAGTTTTATATGACATTCTGGTCAATTATCATTTTTAATAATTACCAGCAATATTACAATTTCCCCCGATAATACCTTTAAGATATTATTTTCCCCTTTCATTCAGCCATTTTAAAATTTCATCATAAATAACGTACTTATTTATTTCGTTTAAGGATTCGTGCCTCCCCTTATCATTGGCTAAAACATTTATCCTTCTCTTTTTTCTCTTCAGTGTATCCAAAATCCTGCCTATATAAGAAATGTCCACCGCTTTATCTTCCGTTCCATAAACAACCAGTATATTTGCATCTGTCCTTATTTTCTTATATCTTCTGTTAATGAATGCCATCATTTTCAATATCCCTGAAAATGCCCTATTGGAAACAGGATATCCGCATAACTCGTCTTCCACATATTTATCCACTTCCTTTTCGTCCCTTGTAAGCCAGTCGAATTTCGTCCTGTTAGGCTTAAAGAAATCATTATATGCCCTAAATTCCTTATTTAAAAAAGATTTTTTCTTAAAAAAGAGAATCTTCTCAAGAGATGTCCCCACACGTCCTAAAAACACATTTAACGGTTTTTTTATTGGAAATCCTGATAAAATCACATTTCTATAATTATTTTCTATTGCCCATTCCATACCAATAAGAGAACCCATACTATGTCCAAATATAGTAGTATTTTCAGCTCTTATCCCTTTAGGTAAAAGTTCTTTTTCCGTAAAGTTTCTTATATCCTCAAAGACATTCTTTATCCCACCCTTACCAAAATCACATACTTCTCCATTTTTAAGCTCTCCATGTCCTCTTATTTCAGGTATAAAAACATTATAGCCATTTGTAGATAAAAATTCCCCAAACTCTTCATATCTTTCTGCCGGCTCCGTAACTCCGTGAAATATTATTATATTATTCTTAAACTTTTCCCCCCTTACCGTTTCAAAAAACAAATAGGGAATCTCTACCCCATCAAAACTTTCAAAATATTTTTTTTCCATTATTATCCTTTCTCATATTTTTATAGTTGACAAGTCGGCTTCAAGGTTTTGTTTTCCATTTAACCTCAACCTTTATTTATTTTAGATTATTTTCCTATTTTTTCAAGTTCTCTGTCTTTAAGGCGGCTATAAACTCATCTGCTGAAATAATTTCCTTTCCAAGGGAAAGTTCCCTCGCCAGATCACTTATATAAGGTTGCTTCACCTTACTTTCCCTCAATATTTCATATTTCCAAAAAATACTTCTTCTATCTCCATCAGAAATAATTCGTCTGTTTGCCATAACAACCACACGCTCAAAATTATTTACTACAAATTCCATATCATGGGTTATGGTAATTACTGTCTTATTTTTCTTTATTAGTTCCCTTATAAGCCTATCCAATATCCTTGTCCCCCTAAGATCCTGCCCTGCTGTGGGTTCGTCCAGTATTACGACCTCTACATCCATGGCTATTATTGAGGCTATGGTGACAAACTTCCTTATTGAATAGGGTAAATTATAAGGGTTTTCCTTAACATAGCCTGTAAGTTCCGTAAGTTCCAGTGCCTCCTTAACTAATCCTTTCCGCCTTACATCATCATAATTAAGTTTTTTAGGACCAAACTCCACCTCATCATAGACATTATTATGGAAAATCTGATCCATTGGGTTCTGAAATACATATCCTACCTTACTACTCATTTTTGCCACCGTAAAATCCTTTGTATTCCAACCATCAATAATAACATTTCCCTTAGTGGGCTTTAAAAGGCCATTTAACATTTTAACTGTTGTAGTCTTTCCTGCTCCATTCTGACCTATTATGGCTATATTTTCCCCCTTATCCACCTGAAGGGATATATTTTCCACAGCAGGTGTTCCGTCAGGATAAGAAAAACTTACATCTTCTATATTTATAAAGGACATTTATTCCTCCTCCTTTTCTTGTTCCATACCACTTTTTTCGGAAATAATTTTCCCAAAAATCTCAACAGCCTCGGCTTTTTTTAGCGGGATTTCTCCCTGTGGAGAAACACTTCCCTGATCTTCAAAATATTTATATGCCAAAAGGGTGTACTGGGGCATTCCTATCTCCTTTTCCAAAAGACTTCTATCCTTTAGAATTTCTTTTGCTTTCCCCTTTAGAATTATTTCCCCCTCGTCTAAAACAAGAATTTTTTTTGCATATTCTGCAATAAGTTCTATTTTATGTTCCACCAGTACTATGGTCTTCCCTCTATTCGCCATTATTTCTATTATTTTAAAAACATCTTCTGTCCCTTTGGGATCCAGCTGGGATGTAGGTTCATCAATCACAAGGATATCGGGATCCATGGCTATTATTGAAGCAAGGGCAATCCTCTGACCTTGTCCTCCGGAAAGCTCATAAGGATTTTTATCCCTTAAATGTTCTATTTCCAAAAGACTTAATATTTCTTCCACCTTGTCCCTTATAAACTCCACTTCCATTCCTAAATTTTCAAGCCCAAAGGCTATCTCCTCATACACTGTTTCCTTTACTCCGCTTATCTGAGTAAAAGGATTTTGAAAAACAAAACCTATTTTTCTTGAAATCTCCCCTGGAGTATATTCTGAAAGTTTTTTTCCCTCCAAAGTAATTTTCCCTGTCATTTCCCCCTTGTAAAAATCAGGAACAAATCCCCTCAAAACATTGCATAGGGTAGTTTTTCCACTTCCATTTCTTCCTATGACTGCCCAAAAGTCCCCTTTTTCTATATCCAAATCTATATTTTTCAAAACATTATCTTCCGATAAGGGATACCGATAATTTATATTTTCCAATTTTAAATAGCTCATGTCATTATCCTCCAGACTATACATAAAATGATAAAAATAGCTAGAAATATGACAAAAGGAAGGTCATATTTAGATTTTTCAATATCATAAAGTCTTGTCCTTTTCATTCCTGAGGAAAATCCTCTAGCCTCAAGAGTTATAGCTCTTTCCTCTGTATTGGCAATAGATGAAAGTACCAATGGTATAAATATAGGGATAAAGGCCTTTGATCTTACAAATATATTTCCTTCTGTTTCCAGTCCCCTTGACTTTTGTGAGTCCATTATAATCCCTGACAGCTTCTTCATTTCAGGAATCATCTGAAGAGTTAACATCAAAATAAAGGCAGCCTTAGGATTTAGCCCCTTTTTCTCCAAGGCTAAGGTAAAGTCCTTTGCAGATATCATCAAAGTTGCCATTGTAAGGACAGAAACAAATGCTGCTATTTTTGAAGTTATATTTACTGCCCTAAAAAAACCTTCCTTATAAAAAGAAATAACCCCTATTCTCATCCACACTTCCCCTGAGGGGATGAATATAGTCTGGATGATAAAAATTGCCCCCATAAGAAAACATAGACTAAAGAACACCCTTTTTATATATGCCTTTCCTTTTCCCAGAAAAGATACAATGATCCCACATATTATAATCATAAAATAACTGTAAAACCATCCTTTAATTATGAAGGATGAAATAAACAGGGCAAGTGCAAGAAGCACTTTAGTCGTAGGATATAACTCCTTTAGGATTTTTTTTATCATAGTCTTTCTCTCCTGTTTATCTCTATTTCTCTTCTGTATTTATATAGTTTTCCCCGTACTTAAATTTCACAAGATATCTGGAGGACATACTTTTTATTATAGCCATTGCAGCTATTGCTGTTATAATTTTGTCTATAGATTCATATACAATATTTGCACTGAACACTGCCGTCCATATATTCTGTCCTGTCGCAAGGAAAAATGCCGTTATCCCTGCTGAAGCATTTCCTGTATTTCCACCATAAACCTTGACTATGATTGGAGCTGAAACCACCACTGCTATTATCATCAGCTGTATGGCACATATTATTGTCTTTGTTACAAAGCTCTTCATTTTTATTTTCCCAAGAAGTCCCGTACATAGTGCCATTATTATCGCTACCGGCATAAAAGGAAGAAATTCAGGAGAAAAACTTCCTGTAATAAGACTTGTTATAACTGCTGTCACTATACCTACCCAAGGTCCTGCTATAAGACTTATAAAAACTGTTCCTATAGAATCAAGAAATATTGGAAGACCTAATAATTTAACTAATCCAAACCCTGTAAAATTAACTGCCACTGCCACTGGTATAAGTAAGCTTGCCATTAAAGAAAAATCATCTTTTATACTTTTTATCATTTTTCCTACCTCCTAATTTTAGTTATATTTTATAATTAATAAATTTATATCCACTTAAATTGGCAAATTCTATAAAAATAGCTTTGCCAGTTCATCTATAAACTCTTCCTCTGTAAAAGGTTTTGATAAAAAGCCTTTAGCCCCCGCTTCCTTTGCCATTTTTATATAATTCTGAAACATTATCATGGTGCTACAGATCATAATCCTAGCTTCAGGATCATAATCAGTTATAAGCTGTGTTGCCTTTATTCCATGAACCTTTGGCATATTTATATCCATTGTCACTATGATTGGCTTAATATCCTTATACATTTCAAAAGCCTGTAACCCATCTCCAGCCTCATAAACTTCATATCCCTGTTCTACTAAAATCTCCTTTAGTTCCTCCCTTATATAGGGGGTATCATCCACCACCAGTGCCCTCTTATTCATAATTTGTTCATCTCCTTTTATTTATTTCAATCCTGGTAACAGTTTCTCTTAAGAAATTTTAACATATTTCACCATAAAAAGAAATAGGTAATTGTAAACTCCTTAAATATCGTAACTTTCCCTTCCACATTTTTTTACATGGTAGAATACTGGATTTTTCGTTTTTTTTTTGTTATAATTTATTAATAACATATAAAATTTAAGAGGTGGTATATATGGCAACATTTCAAGATTACTTAAAAGGGGATGGAAATAAGGATTATGCAGAAAAGCAGTTGAAAATTATAGATAAGATTCTCCTTTCTAAAGATACGTCCGACAAAGTGAAATCTATACAAAAGGATATAAAAATTTTGACTGTGGCTGAGGTCTACTGTCCTGACTGCCGAGCAATAATTCCTTTTCTTGAAAAATTTTCCTCCCTTAATAACAGGATTACTGTGGTTTATTCCACAAGGGATGAATCTCACGATCTACTTATAAAGGCAACTGGAGAAGCAAGAATACCTACCCTGTTTCTAGACAATGGGACTAAAGTAAAACCTATTTTTACGGAATTTCCTCAAACTGTCCGAAGTGATATGAAGGAAAATCCTGAAAAATACGATGAAATAAAATACAATTTCAGGACAGGAAAGTATAACCGTCAGATTGAAGAAGAACTTTTAAGTCATCTTCTGTCCATGTGAGTATCCTGCAACCATAAAGAATTAAATATTTTATGAATATTCCTTTAAATTATAGGATGATACAATTGATGAGGTAGTTTTGATTCTATTATAAAAGAAATAGTGAAAAATTTTTACACGAAATTAATTATTAGATATTTTAAAAAAATGTCGCATTTAATATTGCAATTTACTATATAATAAAAACATGGGTGAAATATGAATAAAAAATTATCTCTAAAAAACTTTGAAATCTCCCCTTAATAAATCAGTAATCAGTAATTTGAACACTAGTATATTTGAATTCCTCCGTTGACTTTTCCACCCTTTTTCCCATGCAGCACCACAAGAGTACTTTTTCTATATTTATTTATATTTAAGGAAAGTACATTCAGTCTATTGGCATATATATACTTAAAGCAGTCATTTAGCCTATAGTCGGGAATAACAATAAAAAATTCCCCATAATTTTCAAGAAGCCGGGCTATATTTTTAAAAAGTTCCTCCAAAGTAAGAAGTTTCTCATATTTACTTATTATTTCCTCCTCTTCACGTGGAAGTTTACCCGACTCCATCTTTCTGTAAGGGGGATTTGAAAAAATGCAACTATATTCCCCCTCGACATCTTTTATATCTTTATTTACAGGTATAATCTTATCCTCAAGCATATTTTCTTCTATATTCCTTTTAAGCAGTTCATATATTCTTTCCTGAACTTCAATGGCATAAATTTTATCCACATTTTCCAGTTCTGACACTAAAAAAGAAACTATCCCCTGTCCAGCACCAATTTCCAGCATTGTTTTAAAAGTCTGGATACTTTTTTCTCCAGACTTTCTGTTACTTAATATTTTTTTTATAAAATTTGCAAGTAGCAGGGAATCCTCTGTTATCTTTATTCCTGCATCTTCTATAGTTATTTCCTTACCGACACTTGTAAGTTTTTCTATATAACACACTTTAATTTCCTTCTTCATAGTTCTGTCTTTTTTCTATTTCTTCTTTTTCCTTCATGTTAAACTTAATCTCCAAAAGACTAAATTTCTGAAGCCCCTTTTCTTCAACATTGACAAAAATAAAATCATTTAACACATTCATGCTCGTAACTACTCCTTTACCTTCACAAGTCATCACCGACTGACCTATTGCCGGATAGTTATCCCGTATTTCGGCATATTGGTGATTTTCAAAGCCCATACAGCACTTAAGCCTTCCACATACTCCCGAAATCTTAGAGGGTGTTACTGAAACCCCTTGCTCTCTTGCCATCTTTATAGACACCGAATCAAATTTATTTATTACCGTCTTACAACAGAGTGTTTTCCCACAGCTTCCACAGTCTCCCACCATCTTAGCATAATCTCTTACACCAATTTGCCTAAGTTCTATACGGACTTTGAAAATGGAGGCAAGCTCCCTGACAAGCTCCCTAAAGTCTACCCGTTCCTCTGAAGCAAAGTAAAAAATCAGCTTTTTCCTGTCAAAAGTGTATTCCGTTGCCACCAGTTTCAGATTTAAGCCATACTTTTTCAGCTTGTTTCTAAAGACAAAGCCTGCCTTTACCGCATCCTCCTTTAAGTCCCTATTCTTTTCCACATCGTTCCGTGTGGCTATCCTTATTATCCTTTTTAACGGCTCCTCCTTCAGATCAAACTGATTGTCAGACTTTATGCCCACCACTTTCCCAAGGGATAATCCCATCTGGGTTTCAACGATAACCTGATCATTGATCTTCACCTTCGGCTTAAGGTCATTTAGAAAATAATAGCGTTTCTGAAAGGCATCGAAATAAACATCTACCACCTGATTTTCGCTGTCATCTCCATTTGTAATATTACTATTTTTCATCCTATTACCAATATATTTCCTTTCCATATTTTCCAAATGCACTCAAGATCCGACCTTCGTCATTTTGCTTTATTTGGTAAAATTCAACTCTTTTTTTAAAAGTCTTGTTTACTTCCTTGACAAGTTCTCTGAAATCAAGCCGTGTATCGGCAGTAAAATAGAAGATAAGCTTATTTTCATCAAAGGTATACTCACCTATTACAAGGTTCATTGCCGGCAATATATCCTTTACTATCTTTTTACATTTAAAATACGCCTCCTCGGCCTTTTCATCCAGTATCTTAAGTTTTGCAACCTCCTCTGTAGTTAATTTCCTTTTTACTTCCCGTATTTTTATCTCCTCATTTTCGTCCAATGACTCTCCAAATTTATCAGTAGTACCAAGGACGATTCCTATTTGTTCCCCCCTTATTGTATCAACTATGACATGATCCCCCTTCTGATAGTTTTGAAATCCACTTATCAGGAAAGGATACACTTTCTTTGTCTTTCTAAACTTTATATTCAATACTTTCATAAAATTCCACCTTCTAAAAAACTGAAATAACCCCTTTCACTTATTATTATATGATCCAGTAACCTTATTTCCATTCCTTCAAATACTTCTTTAATTTTTTTTGTCAACGTAATATCTGCTTGCGAGGGCTTCAATGATCCAGCGGGATGATTATGAACTAAAATTACAGACTTTGCATTATATTCAAATATCTTCTTTGTCAACTCCCTTATATACACTGCACTCTTGTCAATTGTTCCGAAGAAAAGTTCCTCTTCCCTTAAAAGTTCATTTTGCCCGTTTAAAAATAAAACCTTAAAGACTTCGATATCCCTTTTTAAAAGGGAAAACTTTAAATAGTCAAGTAGCTTAAAATTACTGGAAATAGTAATTTTTTCATTGTATATCCGTTTATATAAATGCTCTTCGGTTATTGAAAATATCAGCTTAAAAAATATTACAATTCTTTCTGTAATGTACTTATTACGCATCAATTCCTTTTCAGGTTGCTTAAAAAAGGAATATAAATCTCCATATTCCATAAGTAAATTTTTGGCTATTTTCTTACAATCTTTACGGATTATAACATATGTCAGCAAAAGTTCCAGAACCTCATAGTCCTGAAAGCCTGCCAACCCTGCTTTTAAAAATCTCTCCCTCAATCTTTTCCTATGCCCCTCATAGTCTTTCATTATTCCCCCAATTATATTATTTTTATTTTACAGCCTTTAAACTGTTACTTTTTTACTTAATTTAAATGGCGCACCTGTGAGGAATCGAACCCCAAGCCTTCTGATCCGAAGTCAGACGCTCTATCCAGTTGAGCTACAGATGCATATCCGTTCCTTAATATTCCGATCTATAATAAAAATAAATAATTGAATTTCACTTACATTCTATCACATTTAAAAGAAAAAATAAACTTTTTTTGTACCTTGTGATGAAGTTTGGAAAAGGAAAAGTTTCATAGGGTATTTTTTTTATTTACCTCCTCGTTTATAAATGAAAACCTCCAGCTGGAAAAACATAACTGCATATTTCCCATACTAGAGGTTTTTATAAATTTAGAGAATATTCCAAATATTATTTTTTCTTTTGGGTATTGTCTTCAACAATATTTTTTTCAATTTTTTTACTTAAAAGTTTATTTCTTTCAGCTACAAGTTCATTGTATATTTTAAGTATGTTTTCAGGTGTACCTTCCTCAGACTGGGCAAAATAACTGTCACTTGATGCAGAATGGGAAGCCTTTTCCTTTTTTTCCATCTTCTTTATAAATACATCAACTGAACCTTTGAAGGCAGATGCCTTTGTTATAAATGCATCAAAGTCCTCTTTTACAAACCCTTCCTTTTTAAGCTGTTTTTTATTTCTCAAATTTTTCCTGAAGATATCTAAAGATTTTGAAACCTTATCCTTTAAAATCTTAAACTCTCCCACATTTCCTGTCGTAAAATTACTTGCATCAAGATTTTGTCTTTTTATTTCCCTTAAGAACTCCTCACTGTTTCTTATG
Organism: Leptotrichia sp.; assembly: GCA_041815005.1. GTDB lineage: Bacteria > Fusobacteriota > Fusobacteriia > Fusobacteriales > Leptotrichiaceae > Leptotrichia_A. The sequence goes on from JBGXYD010000121.1 coordinate 27,798, forward strand.
AAAATAAACTGATTATAGTCTATAAATTCCTTATTTTTTACAAAGTCCTGCATCTTGTTGTCCCTTACATCCCTTGCTATTTCTTCAAATACCTCCTTATATGCATTTGCTTCCTTATTATACTTCAATGTTGTACTTATTATCTTAGTATGGAGGACTTGTGCTTTTGCATAATTGTCTTCTGTATATTTGTTTCCTCCATAATAATCATTCATTTCCTTTACTGCCGGCAGCATTTCCTCTAAAATAGGTACAAGGGTTGCTGCACTTTTCCCAAGAGCATTACCGTTTACTGTATTTTTTGCCACTTCCTTTACCTTATCAATAAACCCTTGATCCAAAGGGATATTTGTTGTTATTGTATTATCTGAAGGTCTCTTAAAAGTATCTTCTGTCCCGGCATCCTCAAAATAATAAAGAAGTGCTTTATCCAAATCCAGTATCCTATTATAAATCTTTATATTTTTATTATAGCTTTCCATATTCTGTTTTATAATTTCCTCACTTTGAGGAGGTTTTTTACCCCCTGAAGGAAGTAGCTTATCTATTTCATCCTTTTTACCACAGAAAACAATTACTGCAAGCATAAGAACCATTAAAAATCCTATTTTTTTCATATTTTTATTCCCCTTAGCTTTAAAATTTAAACATTTTGTTTATATTATTATACCAAATTTTCTAATCAAAATCAAACTAAAAAAAATATTTTTTCTAAGCACGAATCAAAGGGACAATTTTAATTGTCAAGTTCCCTCTATTTTTTAATTCTGCTACTTTTTGCCTAACAGCCTGTTATATTCCTTAACTAAGTAATTATATTCGTTAAATATATTTTCCGGTGTACCTGAGGTATTTTCAACTGCTGTGGGATTTTTCAGTATTCCCTTATCAATTTTTTCCTTACTTCCCATTTTAGCTATAAGTACATCCACTGAGTCTATAAATCTTTCAGTATATAGCAAGAAAGAAGTAAAATCACTGTTATGAAATCCTTCATTTTCAAGTGTTTTCTTATCTTCAGATGATATCTTCAACTGATTATAGGAGGCTTTCAGTTGCTCATTCTGAAGGATAAACTTGTCCACATTGCCTTCTATAAAGTTTTCTGCATTTAATTTTTGGTTCTGTATTTCATCAAGAAGTGCTTCTCCAGAGTCCATAAGTAACATTAAGTTATATTTTATGACTTTTCCTTCCTTTTTAAATGTTTCAAGATTCTGCCTCTTTTTCTGGGAAGCCTTTTCTTTAAATGATGACTTGTAGTTCCTTGATACTTCATTATATTTTTTTGCAGTCTCTATAAATTTCAAGTGATATTCTACTCCCTTTTTATAACCGTCTTTTAAATACAATTCATCCTTATAGTAGTCCCTCATTTCGTCAGTAAGAACCTTCATTCCCTCCAGTACAGTTGTTAAAACATGGGATTTATCATCCAGTTCTGCAAACTCTCCTTCAATTTTGGTATTATTTCTTATTTCATCAATAAATTTCTGCTCTATAACCGGAAGAGGAACTTCACTTTTTATTTTATTTAATTTTTCTCCTTTTCCAGCTATTTCAAAATAATATCCTATATGGCTGTCAATTTTTATAATTTGATTATAAAAATCAACATGTCTGTTATATTTTTCAGCTAGATTATTTTCCTCTATCTTTTTATTTTCCTTCTCCGCCTTAGACTCTGATATTTTTTTCCCACATGAAAAAGCTATAAACAGAAGAAGGAATATCGTTATCTTTTTTATCATGGGATTTACCAGCCTTTCCTAATTTTCTTTTATATTTATTATAAAACATTTTAATCTATAAAGTCAAACAAAAAAAGGCATTCCTCCATATTACAATCCCTTTATTTTCAGTACTGTTTATTTCAGAAAGCCTATTTCACATAATATTTATATAAAATTTTAAAAATATTTATTTGTTTTTATTAACTATTACCTTCAAAGAATGCCAGCTCAATGTAGCACATTTAACCCTTGCAGGCATTTTGGAAACATATTCCATAAGGACTGCGTCTCCCAACTTTTTTGATTCTTCAGATGTAAGCCTGCTTCCCTCCTCAAGGCTCATCATCTTGAAAAAAAGATTTACCTTCTCTTCGGCCTCTGCCATTGTCTTTCCCTTTATAAGGTCTATAAGCATTGCTGTGGAAGCACTTGATATGGCACAACCGTTTCCTAGAAAGGCTGCATCTTCTATTTTGTCCCCATTCATTTTTATTTCAAGGGTAATATCATCTCCACAATTGGGATTATGCCCTCTTTCTATATATGTAGGGGCTTCTATTTCCCTTTTCAGATCCTTTCTGTTGCTATATTCCAGTATTGTCTGCTGATATATTTTTTCTAAGTTCATAAACTGAACACCTCCTTTATTTTTTTTAATCCCTCTATTAGCTTTTCTATATCTTCATCATTGTTGTATATCCCAAAACTTGCACGGCAGCAGGAAGGAACCTTCATATAGTTCATAAGGGGCTGAGCACAATGATGTCCTGATCTTACTGCCACATTATAGGAGTCCAGTATAAATGCCACATCATGGGAATGAACTCCCTTTACATTAAAGGCTATGACTCCCACCCTTTCCACATTTCCAGTACAGTAAGTTTCCACAAATCCTAGATTTTCCATTTCCTTAAGTGCCTTTTTAGCCAGCCTGTCCTCTATTTGATTAATTTTTTCATATCCAATTTCTTCTATAAATTCAATGGCAGCCTTAAGCGTAACTGCACCTTCCACATTCTGGGTCCCTCCCTCAAATTTATTTGGTAGCGGAGCAAACGTGGACTTTTCCTCTGTTACAAATTCTATCATATCACCACCATATAGAAAAGGAGGCATTTTATCCATTATTTCCTTTTTCCCGTAAAGAACTCCTATTCCCATTGGAGCAAATAGTTTATGACCTGAAAATACGAGAAAATCTACATCCAATTTTTCTACATCATGCCTAAAATGTAAAACGGATTGGGCTGCATCTATTAGAACCACCGCCCCCTTCCTGTGGGACTCCTCTATTACCCTACTTATAGGATGGATTACTCCTGTTACATTTACAACTGCAGAAATTGCCACAATTTTTGTTTTTTCAGACAGCTTACTCTTAAAATCCTCCATATCAAGCTGTCCATCAGCATCCAAATAAATAAACTTTATCACTGCCCCCTTTTTTTCAGCGACAAACTGCCATGGCACTACGTTTGCATGATGATTGGAAATCCCAAGTAATATTTCGTCCCCCTTCCCTATAAATTCCATTCCATAGGAATAGGCCACCAAGTTTATGGACTCGGTTGTATTCTTTGTAAAGATTATTTCCTCCATTTTCCCGGCATTTAAAAATTTTCTTACTGCCTCCCTTGACTCCTGAAGAAGTCCTGCTGCCTCCATAGAAAGCATATGTGACCCTCTTCCAGGATTTCCATTATATTTTTCATAATACTCATTTAACTTTTTCAGTACAGTTTTTGGTTTCTGAGAAGTTGCCGCAGTATCCAAATAATGATTTTTTATATTTTCAAATATGGGAAATTCTTTCCTGTAGTCCATTTTTTATCCCTTCCTTTTTCATTTTTCTAATTTGGTGTACTTTACTCCATTTAATTCTTCTAAATATATTTGCTTTAACTTTTTATAACAACCAATAAATAATATAATTTTTATGTAATACTCCTCTTTTTAGCTTATAATTTTAATTTGACCATAAAATAAAAACTGATTTTATAAATAATTTATATAACATATTATAACATATTTCCCCTATAAAGACAAAAAGGAGAAGTTAATTCCAACAGCTCTCCTTAATATCACTTATACTTTTGTCATTTTTAAAAGTCTACAGTCTTGTTAAATAATCCTTTCCTTACTAATATTTATTTAGATTTCCAGGATTACTCAGCAAAGTATATTTATTTTACAAGTCTATATTCTTCTTTCCAGTTCATTAAGCAAGGACTCTTTTATTGTTTCATCATCGATATTATCAAGTATCGGTCTAAAGGATGATTCAACTATAAGTTTTTTTGCCCTGCTTTCAGAAAGTCCCCTGCTCATAAGATAGAAAAGTTTCGACTCATCCACCTTTCCTACAGAAGCTGCATGTTCTCCTATTACATCATCTTCATCACAAAAAAGAGTAGGTATGGAGTGTGCCTTTATTTCCTTATCTAGAAGAATTGCAAATTCCCCTTCTCTTCCTTCTGACTTGCTTGCACCTTTCTTAAAATAAAGATTTCCTCTGAATACCTTTCTGGCAGTATCCTTTACGGCTCCCCTACCTTGTATCTCCCCCATGGCTCTTCTTCCTTTAAATACGAGAGAATATTCCAAATCCAATTTTCTATCTGAATCTGCAAGGTAAGCAGGCTTTATATACACTTCCGCCGCATCTTCCAAAAGATATGACTTATGGCTTATACCATTTACCTTTCCCCCAAGCTCTACACTGTAATATTCAGCCTTCCCCTGTCCTAGAGCTTCTATTTTGGAAGATTCAAAGTTTACAGTATTTGTATTCAGCGTCTGTATTTTTATAAGCTTCACTTCCGAGTTTCTTCCTGCAACTACCCTTATAATTCCGTTATGATATCCTTTTGACTCATCTTCAGAATTATATGTAATAATTATTACCGCCTTTGCAAAGTCTTCAACTTCAATTATATTATAGTCCACCAAAAAGTTATTTTCCCCGTTCATATTATATGAGATATAAATAGGGGCTGCCACCTTCTGTCTTTCTTTTATTTTTATATATCTTCCTTCATTATAAAAGGTATTATTCTGTTGTTTAAAAAACTCTCCGAGCCCGTATTCATTATCACTTTTTAGCCTTTCTAGGTCATCAAGGGAATCGTTAAGCTTTTTTATTGTTACTCCCTCCTGACCTTCATTTTTAATAACTGTATTATTAAAAACCTTAAATCCTTCTGGATCCTCATACTTGTATCCCACCCGTTTCCAGTTGGGTTTATCGAGGGAAGAGTATTTCTTAAAACTTTCCAGCCTGTAGCTGCTGTTTTCAAGATTTTGTAAACTTGCTTCGTTTAACATCATTTATCTCCTTTATCTAACTAATATCTTTTCGTCTTATTATCCTATCGTTCCTTCCAGCTCCAGTTCAATCAGCTTATTCAACTCAACTGCATATTCAAGTGGAAGTTCCTTTGATATAGGTTCTACAAATCCCCTTACTATCATAGCCTTCGCTTCATCTTTACTTATTCCCCTCGACATCAGGTAGAAAATGGCTTCGTCACTTATCCTTCCTATCTTTGCCTCATGTCCTATATCCACATTGTCATTGTTTATTTCTATTATTGGGATAGTATCAGACCTTGACTCATTATCCAGCATCAGGGATTCACATTCCACTGTGGATTTACATCCGACAGCATTCGGTGCCACTCTTAAAAGTCCCCTGTAAAAGGCTGTTCCACCATTTTTAGAAATAGACTTTGAATGCACTGTTGACGATGTATGGGAAGCCGAATGAACTATTTTACATCCCGTATCCAGATACTGACCTGTCGATGCAAAGGTAACCCCTGTAAATTCACATCTTGAATGTTCTCCCCTCAATATTGTCATAGGATAGAGCATAGACACTCTTGAGCCAAAGGAGCCAGATACCCATTCCATTACTCCTCCTTCATCCACTACAGCCCTTTTCGTATTCAGGTTATACATATTTCTGGACCAATTTTCTATTGTGGAATATCTCAGTCTCGCCCCTTTTTTTACAAAAAGCTCCACTGCTCCGGCATGAAGTGCATTTTTCTGGTACTTAGGTGCCGAACATCCTTCTATAAAGTGGAGGTCTGCCCCCTCTTCCACAATTATGAGGGTATGCTCAAACTGTCCTGCTTCAGCTGCATTTAGCCTAAAGTAGGATTGGAGGGGCATGTTTACCTTAACTCCTTTAGGAACATACACAAAGGAGCCTCCTGACCATACCGCTCCATGCAATGCAGAAAACTTATGATCATTGACTGTTATAAGTTTCATAAAGTATTCCTTTACTATATCCTCATATTCCCTCAATGCCGTTTCTATATCAGTATAGATTACCCCTTGTTCAGTTAATTCCTTATGTATACTATGGTACACCACTTCCGAATCATACTGGGCACCCACCCCTGCAAGAGACTGTCTTTCAGCCTCAGGGATACCTAACCTGTCAAAGGTGGACTTTATATAATCAGGTACATCATCCCAGCTGTCACTCATTACTTTGGCGTCAGGCTCAAGGTAATGTACAATATCATTTACATCTAAATCTGATAAGTCGGCCCCCCATACAGGCATAGGTTTTGAATTATATACTTCAAGTGCCTTTAACCTGAATTCAAGCATCCATTGGGGCTCGTTTTTCTTTTCAGAAATTTTTCTTACTATTTCTTCAGTTAACCCTTTTCCCGTTGTAAATTTATGTTGCATTTCATCCTTAATATCATAGACACCTCTTTCAATGTCTGCGACATAAGTTTTTTTTCTGCTTTCTTCCATTTTAAAATTCTCCTCTACAAATTTCTTTAAATCTTACAGTCCAAATTCTTCCTTCATTTTCCCATATCCATTTTTTTCTATATACTCGACAAGTTCCTTTCCGCCACTTTTTACAATCTTTCCATCCATAAGAATATGCACAAAGTCCGGTTTTAAATATTCAAGAACCTTATCATAGTGAGTAATTATAAGCATTGCTGTATCAGAAGTCTTTAAAGTTCTTACCCCTTCAAACACTATCTTAGTGGCATCTATATCAAGCCCTGAATCTGTTTCATCCAGTATAGCCAATTTAGGTTCAAGTACTGCCATTTGAAGTATCTCGTTTTTCTTTTTTTCTCCTCCTGAAAATCCTACATTTAGATGTCTTTCAGCATATTCTGGATTTATGTGAAGTTTTTCCATTTTTTCCACAAGTTCATTATGAAACTGCATCATATACTGCTTTTCCCCTGTAACAGACTCCTTGGCCGTTCTTAAAAAGTCTTCAACTGTCAATCCTGGTATCTCTTCAGGGTATTGAAATGACAAGAATATTCCCTTCTGAGCCCTTTCATCTACTTCCAGCTCATTTATATTTTCCCCTTCAAGTAAAATTTCCCCATCTACTATCTCATGCTTGGGATGCCCAACCAGTATACTGGCAAGTGTAGATTTTCCTGCACCATTAGGTCCCATTATCACATGGACTTCTCCTTTATTGATTGTCAAGTCTACTCCCTTTAGGATCTCTTTCCCTTCAACTTCGGATTTAACCCCTTTTAAATTTAATAAATTCATTTTTCTTTACCTCCAAAATTTATATTAAAAACATTTTTCAATAATACTGCTTAGTTACATTTTACCGAAAAATTGTAATAAAGTCAATTTTAAAAATATTTTATTTTTCTTTTTTATTTGAAAATTTATTCATATATCATTTATATTCCTAGCATAAAAGTAATGAATTTTACAATTAAATATTTTTATAGTAAAATAAATAAACGGTATCTTATTAATATTATTTAAAATTAGATATATGGGGAGTGTCTTTATTTTTATAAAAATATAATTTTTAATGGGTTTAACCGTTGTTTTTATTAATTTTCAAATTAATAAAATTGTGCTGTTTATGTGTGAAAGATCAACTAAGAACCCGATTTGAACGGGTTCTTTTTATGAGAGATTTAGAATAAAACTTTGATTGAAATAATTTTTATAATATATAATATCTGTAGAATAATTAAGAAAGGAATTTAATAATTCAATGAAAATAAAGGATTTATTTGAGAAAAAGGAACATGTTATTTCCTTTGAAATTTTCCCTCCTAACAGAAACTTTTCTGAAGAAAAGTTAAGGGAGGTTTCAGCAAAACTGGTAAAACATCAACCGGACTTCATAAGCGTAACTTATGGGGCAGGAGGTACCACAAAATCAGGAACCATTGAAATGGCTTCACATATAAAGAACACTCTAGGTACGGAGGTTCTTGCCCATCTTACATGCATAGGAAGTAAGAAATCTGAAATACACCGTTTTCTTAAGGAGGTGGAGGATAACAATATTCAGAATATAATGGCACTAAGGGGAGATATACCTTTAGGGGAGGATTCTTCTATATACGACCGAGGGGACTACAGATATGCTTCCGAGCTTATTAGAGATATTAACGACAACCATGATTTTTCAGTAGGAGCAGCCTATTATCCTGAAACTCACCATGAGAACAATGACCTTATTGATCTTATACATTTAAAGAATAAAGCAGAGCAAGGGGTAGACTTTTTAATATCCCAAGTTTTTTTCGACAATAATATATTTATGGAATTTAGGGAAAAGGCAAGAAAATTGGGAATTAAGGCTCCTCTGATTGCAGGTGTCATGCCTGTTACAAATGCTGTTCAGATACAGAAGATAGTAGCCCTCTGTCGAAGTGAGATCCCTGAAAACCTTCAAAAGATTTTAGATAAGTACGGACATGATCACGATTCCATGAAAAAGGCGGGAATTGCCTATGCAACTCAGCAGATCATAGAGCTTCTTTCCCATGGAATAAGGGGAATCCATCTATATACAATGAATAAGACTGACACTACACGGGAAATAATGAAAAATATAGATTTTGCCAGAGGATAGTTTTTTATTCCACATATTAGAAAAGTCCAACTGAAAAAATTTTCTAAATAACTTTTCTTTTCAAAAATATCATTAATTATATTCAAAAACAAAAGAGGCATCAGCCTCTTTTAAAATTTATTAATCATATCCGTATTTAAACTCTATATAGCTTCACAGTTACTAGCAATAAAATTTAATTTCCCTATAATATTATCCAAAAACAGTAAAAAAATTAGAACAGATATAAATTGTTAACTTTTTTATCTATTAAAAATTAGACAATACTATCTTACAGTTTTCTGCTGTTTCCTGACACTTTTCTAAAGAAAGTTTGTCTCTCTCCTCTTTAGATGTCCCACCATATTTGTAATATGCAGTATATCTCCCATCATTTACCGCCATGGCAACTGAGCCAAATACCTTATGTGATGTCGTTCCTCCCCAAGCAAGACCTTTATCACATGACATACCAAATTCTTTCTTAGCAACTTTTTTCATATATTCAATAGCACTGTCATAATCATATCCTTCCACAACATTATAGGCAAAATCTCCTGTTTTGCTATTGTACACAAATACTTTGTATACAATAGGTAAATTTGAATCCTGCTCCTGAACTTTATTTTTCAATGCTTCCCTTTTTAATTGCTCTTGTTGCCTATAATAAGTTTCTTGTTCTGCCCTTCTCTTATCAGATTCTTGTGCTGCCATCGCATTCCAGTTATGCCATTGTTGCGAATTAACTGGATAAGGATTTGCAAAAACAAGAGTCCCAATCATTAAAGCTGCTGATAATATTAAAGTTTTAATTTTTTTCATTACCATCTCCTAAATATTCTTTATTCATTCATAAATTGTACAATATCAAAAAGATTTTTATTTATCCTAATTGGACATCTTTATTACATTCCATATTTTATCATGTTTTTCCTTTGCTTCATCTGACAATGCTCCAGGTAATTTTGCATTTTTCACAACCTGTTCCTTACTGACCAAAGCTTTTATCTTGGATTTTTCCTGAATTCCCTTTATAACTGAAGGTGCTTTGAACTGTTCATACACCTTTATAAAGTTTTCAGTCCTGTATAAAAATTCTAGAAATTTATATGCATTTTCCTTATTAGGTGAGTTCTTTACAATTGCCATACTGTCTATATACATCATGGCTCCCTTTGGAATAAAGTAGTCGAATTCGTCATATTCTGACTCCTCCAGCTCACCAAAAACATTTTCTGCATATCCGTGTGCCGCGTAAAATTCCCCCGTAGCTACACTTTTTCCAAATGCTGTCGCATCAAACTTTGCAAGATTTTTCTTCCATTCCAATATTTTCGCCTTTGCAGCTTGAAGTTCAGCATCATTTACAGAATCTGAACTATACCCTAAATATTGAAGTACTGCTCCCAATGTTTCCCTTCCATCATCTAGCATCGTCATTTTCCCCTTATATTGAGAAAGTCCGAACAAATCAAAAGATTTCGGATATTCTGTCATAAATTTTTTATTTACTGCAATTCCTGTGGCAGAATAAGTATAGGGAATAGAATATTCCAATCCAGGATCATATATCTTGGACAGCTCTTCCAGCTTTAACTCTTCCTTGTCCAAATTGGAAAAAATTGAATCTAGCTTAGATTTATCAAGCTTTTCTATTAAATTGCTCTTTATAAGTACATCTATATAATCTGTGGAAGGTGAAATTATATCAAATCCCTTAGCCCCTGACATAAGTTTTGCCACCATCACATCGTTGTTGTCATAATAACTTAAATTTACCTTTATTCCTGTCTCCTTCTGGAAATCATCAATTACCTCCTGGGGAATAAAATATGTCCATGTGTATATATTCAGCTCCTTACTTTCTCCCCCCTGTCTGCTACTTTTTCCACCACATGCTATTAACATCATTACTATCCCAAATAATAGAATAATTTTTTTCAATTTAAATATCACTCCCTTTATATATGATTTTATCTATGATTGAAGTATATCAAAAAAATATAATTATATCAAATATTTTTTTACAATTTCCCTATCATCAAAATATCTTTTTTCTTTACCCACAATCTGATATGTTTCATGTCCTTTTCCAGCCACAAGAAGGCTATCTCCCTCGGATAACATGTCCACCCCATATTTTATTGCCTCTTCACGATCTTCTATTATTATGTATTTCTCCTTAGGATAGCCAGCTTTTTTAAGTCCCTCCTCTATATCCTTCAATATATTTTCGGGATTTTCCGTTCTGGGGTTATCTGATGTGAGAATTATAAAATCACTGAATTCCACAGCCGCCTTTGCCATTTTAGATCTTTTCTCCCTATCCCTATCACCTCCTGCACCAAAAATGGTTATTACCTTATTTTCTGTAATATTCTCAAGTGTCTTCCCCACATTCCAGAGCCCGTCATCTGTATGAGCAAAATCAACTACAATTCTGGCATTTTTATTATTTTTTATTGTCTCAAATCTTCCAGGTACAGACTTCATCTGCTTCAGTTTCTCCACTATATCCTCAAAGTCCATTCCCAATGAAAGGGTGGAAGCCACACATCCCAATATGTTATAAAGATTGTATTCCCCCACAAGGTTTACATTAAAATTTTTTCTCTCACCTTGCCAGATAACCTCTATCTTCATTCCGTCATTGGTATACTCCACTATTTCCCCGTATATATCAGAATTTTTATCCTTTGTACTTATACTTATCCTCCTGTTTCCTTCTGAAGAAATCCTCTCTCCTTCCTCATATATTTTCCTGCCGTATTCATCATCTATATTAAGTATTTCAGAGCCTCCGTCTCTCATCATGCTAAACATCTTCCTCTTGGCATTAAAATAATTTTCCATTGTTCCATGAAAATCAAGATGATCCTGAGTTAAATTTGTAAAAATGGCAGAATCAAATTCCAGCATATTTACCCTACCTATTTCGAGAGCATGGGAACTTACTTCCATTATAAAATAGTCTACCTTCCTTTTTACACTTTCATCTATAAGCCTTATAAGCTCAAGAGATTCAGGGGTAGTATTTACTGATTCAAATTCCTCATCAAGTATCCTGTTTCCTGTAGTACCTATTCTGGAAGTTCTATCCAGAATATTTTCCAATATATAGCTTGAAGTGGTTTTTCCATTTGTTCCGGTAATTCCTATTACCTTTATTTTATCTTGGGGATATCCATAGTAGTTTGAAGCAATTATTCCCAGTTTTTTCCTCACATTCTCAACAAATATAAAATGAATCCCTTCATATCTCCTATACTCCTCAACCTTCACTTCCTTTTCCACCACTACCATTTTGGCACCTTTTTCTATTGCCTGCTGGATAAACTGATGTCCATCAGAAGAATTCCCCAACATTGCTATAAAAACATAGTTTTCCCTTATCTTTCTTGAGTCGTATTCTATCCCTCCTATTTCAAAGTACTCTCCTTCATGAAGTACCCTATAGGAAATCTTATCAAATATTTTATACATTTCATCTCCTAAAAATAATAATTATAATAACTGCTTTCCTGTGTTTTGAAATTCTCTTCTTATAATATTTGGCTACCTTATTCTGTAGTCCTTGTAGCATTCCCTAATTTTCTCCAGAATTTCATAGAAGTTTGTTCCATTTACAAAATCATCTATCGTAACTTCGCTATTTTCACTTTCTATAAGAAATTCCTGATGTTTTCTCTTGGCTTCCCCTATAGCCCTTTCCCGGGCACGTCTATTAAAGGGTATTTTCCTGCATTTTTCATACTGTCTTCCCAGCTCTTTTGATAGCAGGGAAATATATTTTTTATTAGAAGGTTCCCTTATGTCCTCTGACTTACAAAAATGTAGTAGTAGCCATACCTCAAAGGAAATATTTGAAAAAATTAGTTTATATCCCCTTTCATTGCATTTTTTTTGTATTTCAGCCAAGTTGTTGCTATCCTTATCCATAACACACCATATTTCACTATTTTTTTCATTTTCATCAACAATATTTTTACTTATATTACGGGATATATTTTTCCAGCTCCCATCTCCGCAGGCATGAGGAAAAAACTCTACATCTATTGCCTTCTTGTCGTGGAAGGTTTTTATATATTCAGTAATATATAAATGTTCACTACAGTTCTCCTTTCCTTCCATAAAGAAATATATCCGCTTTCTCATTATTTTCCTATTTTTAGAGCTTCTAGCCATCGTCCCACTCCCTCTTCCTGAACATTCGGTAAACCTCCAAAAAATCCATTTAGATAGTCCCTTAGGATATTTTCTTTATCCACTTTGTCATTAAAGTCAAAGAGGGAGTAAAGTTCCGTCCCATTATAGATGTCTTCATTTTCGGTAAGCCATATTTGATCCTCCCTAAAAATATCTGAATTTAGTAAAAGTAAGTTGTGGGAGGTAAATATAAGCTGTGAATTTTTCCTATTATCATTTACGGAATTAAACATTTTTAGAATATCGCTTACAATCCCGTAATGTAGACTACTATCCAATTCATCCACTATTAGGGGACTTCCCTTCGATAATGCAGTATATATCGGCACAAACAGTTCCAAAATTTTTTTTGTTCCTAAAGACTGTTCCGACAGGTTTAGCTTGTATTCCCAACATTCCTTCGGATCTCTATATATGAAATTAATATTATATACTATACTTTCATCTCCCCTTATGCCTGTTATGGAATCCGTAAAAAAGTCCATAACCTTTGTAAATTCCTCAGAAAGATACACCTTCTCCCTCCTGACCTCTACATCATCTATCTTTATATCCAGTTTCCTTAAATACTTTATGAGAATATCCTTATGCCTCCCTTCTTCATAAAGGAGTTTTCCCACTAAGTTTCTACTTACTCCAGCCTTTATAATAACCATATTCTCAAGATACTCTATAAATGCCTCTATTTCAGGAGGTGAATTGTACTCCTTCATTCTGGATAAAAGGCTATCCCACTCATTTATACTTTCGCTTATAAAGTTTATTGTGGTTTCATGTCTTGAAAATATCTCACTGTCAAAGTACATTTTTCCAGATGAATCCCTTTCATATACCTTTATTACTTTCTCTCCAGTGAACTCCTTTTCTTCTATCTTTTCCCCTTCATTTTTCCCTTTTATTTCTTTATTTCCCATATCACTTTCCATCAGTTCTTTTTCCCTGCTTATATCCCCTATATCCTTTTTTCTTCCATGTTCTGAGATGATGTATAACCCTTCTGAACATATTTTCCCCTTTGAAAAGCTAATTTCCATAAAACATCTATATATGCTATTATTTAAAAATATATTTATTTCTATTTTGGAATTTTTCTTATCCTGTGAAAATCTGAAGTCCTCCTCTCTAAACTTTCTCTTTCCTTTTTCAAGAAGATAGTATCTTAGGGAAGAAAGTATATCCACAAAATTAGATTTACCACTGGCATTAGGTCCAAATACTACAGAAGATTTTAATATATTTCGTTCCCAATCCTTATTTTTAAAAATATTTACTGTATTAACCCCAATCGGTAATCCTTCCCCCGCTTCCATTGAAAACTCAGTCGGATTTTTAAATGATTTAAAATTTTCCACTTTAAAATCTATTATCATATATATCCTTCCCTTCTAAACAAAAACTGATTAAGTTTATTATAGCATATTTTAAAGGTTTTCATACTCTTTTTTGTAAAGGTTTATTTTGCTCTCCCTCCTTTTTATTCATCCCGTTACTTTAAATAATCTTTTTATAAATGCATTATACTATATAAAAAAGGATACAATAACTTTAACTTTTATTTCATTGAAAATTCTCTTAATCTGTCGTCAAAATTTACCTCGTAAAAAGGACATTTAAAGCCACAATGTACTTTTTTAGGAAAAAAGTTAAAAAAACAGTTGAAATAAATAAAAAAATATAGTATAATAACAAAGTAATCAAGATGGTCGCATAGCTCAGTTGGGAGAGCACCTGCCTTACAAGCAGGGGGTCATTGGTTCGAGCCCAATTGTGACCACCATTTTTTGGAGGTGTAGCTCAGTTGGTTAGAGTGCTTGCCTGTCACGCAAGATGTCGCGAGTTCGAGTCTCGTCACTTCCGCCATGATTTGCCCAGATAGCTCAGTCGGTAGAGCAAGGGACTGAAAATCCCTGTGTCCGTGGTTCGATTCCGCGTCTGGGCACCACTAAAAATTTAAATAATAAAATATAAATAAGTAAAAACACTGATTAAACAGTGTTTTTTTATTTTCTATATATTCCATTTACTTCATCTTTTCTCTATACAGTCATATTTCTCCTTGTACTCAAATATTTTCAAACTTTTTAGTCCACAATTCA
>JBGXYD010000122.1:0-7789 GCA_041815005.1 Leptotrichia sp.
AATTTGTATTTGTTATATGTCATGAAAATTTAAATTGTTTATTTAAAAGTATCTAAACTACATTATTTGTGCTTATTTTCTTAGAATAATTCATGACAAATGTAAAATTTGGAGAGGAGAGAAGTCCTAAACAGGACTAAGTAACATGAAAAAAAAACTAAAATCAATGGCATATGAATACATAAAATCTAAAATCTTAGACGATATATATAAGGGAAAGCAAATTATTTCCGAAAAGGATATAGCGGCTGAACTGTCCGTCAGCAAGACTCCTGTAAAGGAGGCTCTGTATCGTCTAGAGGAAGAAAACTTTGTTATTATAAGCCCACGAAAATCTGTTACTGTATCAGAAGTAAACCTAAAACTTATACGTGATGTGTTTCAGGTTCGTACACGAATCGAGCCCTTACTTGTGGAGCTTACTATCGCATTTATGGATAAGGAGGAACTTAGGAGTGCATTACTTAACTTCAGGGGAAGATTTGAAAAACTAGTAAAAAAGGGAACCGTTTCAGGAGATGAGTTTGATGAACTGTACGACGGATATCGGTACTTCTTTGCAGAAAATTGTGGAAATTTCTTTTTTTCAAAGCAGATGCTTTTAGTTTATGACCATCTTCACCGTATAAGAAGAGTTCTGTATGGAAAGAAAAATAGAAGGCTTGAAGCACTAAAAGAACATGTGAATATTATAAATCTTATTTTGGAGGAAGCTTCCATCGAAGACGTTAAGAAACTGTGTGAACAGCATATAGAAGCTGCACAAATTGACTTTTTTAAAAATTTAAACAACTTAAATATATAGATAATTTGACTAAAGGTTTTAAAAATTTCTTGTCAAATTCTCAATGATAAATAATTATCTCTTCTGTAATGGAGAGAATTACATGCTTTCATTTCTATCACATAAACAAAAATACCCTTTAAGACGGATTTCAACTTAAATAATTTCACTTCTAAATCCGTTATTATAAAGGGTATTTTTTATTTTTCTTAAAACATTGTCAAGACATCAAAGTGGAAAAGATTTAGCATAAAGGCTGGAACATTCCTATCTTTTTTGTTATAATATTTTTAACGGCTGATTCCCGTATCATTTTATTTGAGGAGGTTACCATAATGTTATATCCTTTAAAGTTTAAAAAGGTATTTATTGAAAAAGTTTGGGGGGGAAGAAATCTAGAATCAAAGCTGAATATGAAACTCCCGAAAGGTAAAAATATAGGAGAGTCCTGGGAAGTATCTGCTCATCCCAATGGAATGGGAATCGTGGAAAACGGTTTTCTTGCGGGAAAAACTCTTCAGGAAATATATGATGAATATAAGGGGGAACTGGTGGGTGAAAAAGTATATCAGGAATATGGCAGAACCTTTCCCCTCCTTATTAAATATTTGGATGTAAATGATAGGCTTTCAATTCAAGTTCATCCTGATGATGAAGTTGCCTTGAAAAACCATAAGGAACTCGGAAAAAGTGAATCGTGGTATATAATAGATGCCAGTGATGATGCTGTCCTTATTATGGGAATGAAGGATGGTATTACAAAGGAAATTTTTATGGAGAAAGCAAGAAACAACGATTTTTCAAATATGTTTCAAAAAATAACAGTAAAAAAAGGAGATTTAATTGATATAAATCCTGGAATGGTGCACGCCTCCCTTAAGGGAAGTGTCCTTTTTGCAGAAATTCAGGAAAATTCTGATATTACTTACAGGATATATGACTTTGATAGGGAAGAAAATGGAAAAAAGAGAGAACTTCACATAGAAGAAGCCTCTAATGTAATAGACTTTGGAAAAAAGGCTGAAATTTATAACACCGATTTTCAAGAAGGAACAGATAGGAAAACCATAATAAGTAAAAAGTACTATTCCATTGATAAAATAAATATAAAAGAATCTTTTAAGGATATCAATCATGACAGTATGATTATATATTCCATACTTCAAGGGGAAGGAGCTATACTTACAGAAAACACCTCTCTTCCCATAAAAAAGGGGGAGTCAATCCTGGTTCCTCCCCATATAGAGGTAATATTTGAGGGATATCTTGAAATACTGCGTACTGTAATATAACTGTAATATGGTAAGTATAGCCGTTAAAATCGGCATTATATAAAAAACTAGGAAAGGATGTCACATATGATATATGATTTTGATAAGATAATCGACAGGAAAAATAACCATTCCACGAAATATAATGAACTCATTCAGAAATTTGGAGTAGAGGATGTTATTCCTCTTTGGATTGCAGATATGGATTTTCCCACTGCAAAGCCTATTATAGATGCTTTAAGAAAAAAGGCAGAACATGGTATCTTCGGATATGTCTATAGACCTGACGAATATTTTGATTCCTTTGTAAAATGGCAAAAAAGGAGATATGGCTGGACTGTAAACAGGGAGCTGCTAAGTTTCAGCATAGGAATTGTTCCCGCTTTAGGAGCCTTGATAAGGCAATTTTCTAAAAAAGGGGACAAGGTTCTTATCCAGACTCCTGTCTACTCTGAATTTTATGATATAAACCTTGATAATGAGAGGACTGTGATAGAAAACAAATTTACTGAAAAGGATGGGGTCTATACTCCAGATTTTGAAGACCTCGAAGAAAAATTGAAGCAAAAGCCTAAAATTCTTATTTTTTGCAATCCTCAAAATCCTATAGGATACGTATGGAGCCATGAGGAGCTAAAAAAAATAGGAGATTTATGCATAAAGTACAACGTACCTGTTATTTCTGATGAAATTCACTCCGACCTTACCCTATGGGATAACAGACATATCCCTATGGCTAGTGTATCAGAGGAAATAAGAAAAAATACCATAACTTGTACTTCCACAGGAAAAGCCTTCAATGTGGCAGGACTGCAATGTGCTACGATTATATTCAATACGTTGGAGGAAAAGAAGAAATTTGATAAATTTTGGAAAGATTTAGAAATCCATAGAAATAATCCTTTTAATCTTGTGGCTACTATGGCGGCATATACAGATGAAGGGGAAGAATATCTTTTTCAGTTAAAAAAATATTTGGAAGATAATATTATGTTTGTCTTTAATTTTCTAAAGGAAAACATTCCTCAAATAAAGTCAAACATTCCACAGGCTACATATTTAATGTGGCTGGATTGCAGAGAATTGGGGATGAGCCAGCCCGACCTTGAAACCTTTATGCTGAAAAAGGCAAAACTGGGATTAAATCCAGGTAGAGTATTTCAGAAGGAATTGGAAGGATTTATGCGGTTAAATGCAGCTTGTCCAAGACCTCTTTTGGAAAAGGCTTTAAATCAATTAAAGGATGCTGTTGACGGATTAAAATAAAAGTAGAACCATTATCAAATTAAAAATAAAAATACTAAAAAACTTTATTTATTAAGGTCATAGTCTTTAAAAATAACAAAAACTTATAAACGTTAGGAGAATATTATGAAAAATACAGACATACATGAAATATATCTGGCAGGAGGATGCTTCTGGGGAGTCGAAGCCTATATGAAGAGAAATGTTTATGGAGTTATTGAAACATCTGTAGGATATGCAAATGGAAAAACTGATAATACAAGCTATCAGGAAATCCCCTATACAGATCATGCGGAAACCGTTCACATAAAATATGATATTAGCAGGATTTCTTTGCCAAACCTCCTTAAACGTTACTTTTCCATCATAAATCCTGTAAGTATAAACAAACAGGGAAATGATAAAGGAAGGCAGTACAGAACTGGGATCTATTATACCTGCGAAAGTGACAGAGAAGTTATTTTATCAGAAATTAGTGATCTTCAAAAAAATTATGATGAAAAGATACAGATTGAGGTGGAACTCTTAAAAAATTACATACTTGCCGAAGAATATCATCAAAATTATCTTGAAAAGAACCCAAACGGATATTGTCATATAGATCTTAATTCATAGTTATTAAAAAGGTTCTTCCAAAAATTATTCAACGAAATATATAATCTAGTCATATATTTTATATATGAAATAGTATTGAGTATTTTTTGAAAATGATGAGCAAAATTAGGAAAATCAGTCACCATACAAATATATTAAAAAGTATTTACTTTCTTATATTGATATATATAAAATATACATCAGTTTTTGACAATATATTTTATATATGATATAATAAGTGTAAATATTTAAAAAGGAGGAAAATCATGAAGCAAAGAATATTAACTTTTGTATCATTTATAATGATTGTGTTGGTATTTAACGTATCATGTGGAAAAAAGGAAGAAAAAACAGATAGTAAGAAAAAATATCTAATAGCAACTGATTCTGTATATGCCCCGTTTGAATTTCAGGAAAATGGAAAATATGTGGGGATAGACATTGATATAATAGATGCCATATCAAAGTTGGAAGGTTTTGAATATGAACTGAAACCTATGGATTTTGGTGGTATAATAGCAGCACTTCAATCTGGTCAGATAGATGGAGCCATAGCGGGAGCCACTATTACAGAGGAGAGAAAGCAGGCAGTTGATTTTTCAGATCCCTATTACGAAAAAGGATTAGTAGCAGTGGTAAATAAGGATAATACTTCCATATCAAAAGCGGCAGATTTAGAAGGAAAAAAACTTGCTATAAAAAATGGGACAGCAGGTGCTGATTATGTCAATGAAAACTTAAAGGGAAAAGCCGAAGTTAGGGTCTATGAAGATACTGTCTCCATGTTTAAGGCAGTGGAAAATGGACAGGCTGATGCGGCATTTGAGGATTTGCCTGTAATTGAGTATAGTATAAAAACAACACCTGATACAAAATTGAAGGTGGGAACAGATAAACTGACTGTAGGGCATTATGGATTTATGGTAAAAAAAGGGGCAAACAAAGAACTGCTTGATAAGTTTAACAGTGGATTGAAAAAAATAAAAGAAAGTGGAGAATACGAGAAAATTCTTGCAAAATATAAATAAAATATAGTTGTTCTTTGTAAGAAAATGTACTTTTTGAAAAGTCAAGAAATATTAATAACAAAATTTAAAAATATAATTTAAGGAGAAAAAAATGAAAAGTAAAATATTAAAAACACTATTAATATTAGTTTTAATGATGGTTGTGATATCCTGTGGAAAAAAAGAAGGAACAGGGGCAAAAACAGGAAAGAAAAAATATGTTGTGGCGACAGATACAAGTTTTCCTCCATTTGAATTCAAGGACAGTAATAACGAATATGTGGGGATTGATATTGAGCTAGTAAAGAAAATTGCTGAGTTGGAAGGATTTGAAGTGGAATTTAGTCCTATGGATTTTGGTGGTATAATCCCG
This sequence comes from Leptotrichia sp., assembly GCA_041815005.1. Classification (GTDB taxonomy): domain Bacteria; phylum Fusobacteriota; class Fusobacteriia; order Fusobacteriales; family Leptotrichiaceae; genus Leptotrichia_A. The sequence goes on from JBGXYD010000122.1 coordinate 5,275, forward strand.
GCTCTTCAGTCAGGTCAAGTTGATGCTGCAATAGCAGGGGCAAGCATAACGGAAGAAAGAAAACAGACTGTTGATTTTTCTGAACCATATTATGAAACTGGAGTAGTTGCCGTTGTTAAAAAGGATAATAATTCCATCAAGACTTTAGATAATCTTACTGGAAAGAAAGTTGCAGTAAAAAATGGTACAGAAGGAGCAAAACTTGCTGAAGAGAAATTAAAAGGAAAAGCTGATATAGCAGTTTTTGAAGACTCTGTATCAATGTACAAAGCAGTAGAAAATGGACAGGCAGATGCAGCATTTGAAGATTTACCTGTTGCAGGATACACAATAAAGATAACTCCCAATTCAAATTTAAAAATAGCTACAGAAAAGTTGACTTCAGGGAATTATGGTTTTATGACTAAAAAGGGAGAAAATACTGAACTGTTAGAAAAATTTAATAAGGGGCTAAAAACCCTAAAAGAAAATGGGGAATATGACAAAATAGTAGAAAAATACATTGGAAAATAAAAATTAAAATAGATAAAAACTATAGGGACATTCTTAAGTAAATGGAAAGTCCCTTTAAATATTAAAATCGGAAAGGGAAAATAATGAAATTTTTTAAATCGTATTCAGATATAATAAGTGAGAATGGGATCGATTTTATATCTGGATTATGGATTACAATATATATAACGGCTATATCACTAATTTTTTCAGTAATTATCGGTATTGGAATAGGTTATCTGAATTCAGTTCCTACCAAGAAAAATAGCTTTTCTGCAGTGATAACAAGGATATTTCAGTGGTTTGGCAGACAGTATATTGATTTGATAAGGGGAACTCCTCTCTTGGTACAGGCAATATTCTTTTATTTTGGGGTTGTTCCTTTGATTATAAACCCTATATTAAAAAATATGGGAATTGAAAATATGAGTGCTGAAATTTCTGGTATAATTGTAATAAGCTTAAATGCAGGGGCTTACCTCTCTGAAATATTTAGGGGAGGAATACAGGCTATTGATTCGGGACAAATGGAGGCAGCCAGAAGTCTAGGTCTACCTTTCAGCAAAACCATGAGTAAGGTAATTTTGCCACAAGCCTTTAAAAATACCATACCTTCCATTTTAAACCAGTTTATAATCTCTTTAAAAGATACATCACTACTTATGATAATCGGAGTTGCAGATTTGATGGGGGAAGGAAAAATTGCATACCAGAAGAATTACAGAGTATTTGAAACTATGCTTATAGTGGCATTCATTTATTATGTGGTAATTAAAATTTTAACTATATTGTTTAAGAAAATAGAGGAGAAGTTAAAAGTATGATAAAGGTAGAAAATTTAAATAAAAAATATGGAAATAACGAAGTACTGAAAAAAATAAGTCTGGATGTGAAACAAGGGGAAGTTATAAGTGTTATAGGCCCATCAGGATCTGGAAAAAGCACATTTTTAAGATGTATAAACGGACTAGAGGAAATAACAGGGGGGCATATCCATGTAGATGAGCTGGATATAGCAGATCCTCACATAAACATAGATACATTAAGACAAAGGGTAGGGATGGTATTTCAATCCTTTAATTTGTTTCCACATTTGACAGTTACTGAAAATATTACGTTAGCACCTGTAACATTAAAAAAAATGACAAAGGAACAGGCAATTGAAAAAGCGGGTCAGCTACTTAAGAAGGTAGGTCTATCAGAAAAGGGAGATGTATATCCCTCCAGCCTTTCAGGCGGACAAAAGCAGAGAGTTGCCATAGCAAGGGCATTGGCAATGGAACCAGAGGCAATATTATTTGATGAACCCACATCAGCACTTGATCCAGAAATGGTAGGGGAAGTCTTGCAAGTTATGAAGGATCTGGCAAGGGAAGGTATGACAATGATTGTTGTAACACATGAGATGGGATTTGCAAGGGAAGTCTGTAACAGAGTCATTTTTATGGCTGATGGTGAAATTGTAGAAGAAGGTACTCCAGAAGATTTATTTGGAAATCCTCAGCACGACAGGACGAAATCTTTTCTAAATATGGTATTATAACTGAGTAAATAAAAAAGCCGAATTTGAAATTCGGCAATTTTTTTGTATACTTAAACTCTCTTAAAATCAGACTATTAAAGTAAAAACTGTTTGTATTTATACTAATACCTAATAAAACAGTGTTTTATCCAAGGACGACAAGTTATGCTTTTTATTAAATCACCAGTAAGTAAATTAATAGTATCACATAATTTATCTACTACAGCATTCAGTCTTTTTGATTTATGCCACATCGCTCCATCACAAACCAAAATTAAGATATCATTACAGAAATATTCCGATACTTCCTTTAAGAAGACATTCATGTTTTCAGTATTACAATTTGGTAAAACTAAAAAAAAAGCTTTCTCCTGTAAGTGGTTCTACTGAACTAAAGGCATATCTGTACTCTCTTATATGATGACAAGCAACACTAGGTCTAATATTATTATTACACCAACAGTATTTAGGTTTATTAATTCTCCCAAAACCTGCTTCATC
>JBGXYD010000123.1:0-7274 GCA_041815005.1 Leptotrichia sp.
AAAAAAAACCAAAAAAATAATTTTTTTTCATTTGAGTATTTACAAATCAAAAAAATGGGATATAATATATTAACATATAGAAAATTCAGAAAAAGAAAAATTTTGTGGAGGTAGTTACAATGAACAAAAATTTTATGAAGAAAATTTTAATTGGAACATTGTTTGTTTTTGGGCTGGCAGCTTGTGGCGGAGGTGGAGAGAAAAAGACAGAGACAAAGTCAAATCCTAACGAGAAGGTTACTATAAAGTACTGGTCTTTTCCAAACTTTACTTCAGACAGTGAATTTAAGACACCTGAAGAATACGATCAGGCATTAATAAAGGCATTTGAAGAAAAGAACCCCAATATTAAGATTGAGTATCAGAAGATAGACTTTACTGACGGACCTGCTAAAATAGAGACAGCTATTCAGGCAAAATCAAATCCTGATGTAATTATAGATGCTCCAGGAAGGATAATAGCATGGGCAAAAAATGGAGTATTGGCTCCATTTGAAGGGCTTGATACTTCCAAATATTCAAAGGAAATAATAGGGGCTAGCAGCTTTGAAGGTAAAATGTATCTTTATCCGCTGGGAACGGCTCCCTTCGTAATGGCAGTAAATAAAAAACTGTCTGATAAATTGGGGATTACTAACATGCTTCCCCTAAATAAGCCTGGAAGAAACTGGACTGTTTCAGAATTTGAAGCATTTCTAAAGGCGGCAAAAGCTAAAGATCCTTCAATAGATCCTGCACTTTTCTATACAAAGAGTCAAGCCGGTGATCAGGGACCAAGAGCTTTTGTATCAAACTTATACAATTCATGGATTACAGATGAAGGTGTGACAAAATATACAATTAACGATGAAAATGGAGTAAAATCATTGACATGGATTAAGAAGGCATATGATGAAGGGTTGATAGGTAAAGGTGTTTCAGCAGAAGCAAAAGATGCATTGGAAGCTTTTAGAACTCAAAAGTCATTAGTTACAATACTTTATTCACCAGGATTAAAGGGACAGGATAAAGAAGCCATTGAAAAAGGTGATTTGGAGCCTATATTCTTACCGTTTCCTAACGAATCGGGACAGGCAAAATTTGAATTCCTGCTGGCAGGAGCAGCTGTATTTGATAATGGAGATCCTGCAAAAATAGAAGCAGCGAAGAAGTTTATAGATTTTGTGGCAAATGATCCTGTATGGGGGGAAAGATCCCTTAAAGCAACTAGCAACTTCTCTCCAATAGGTAAAACAGGGCTTTATAATGATGCCGAAGTAAAGTATCTTGAATCATTGGTTGGATATTATGGACCTTATTATAATACTATCGACGGATTCCCTCAAATGAGACCTCTGTGGTTTAATATGGTACAGTCAGTGTTAAACGGACAAGTTACACCGAAGGCAGGACTTGATAAATTTGTGGAAGATGCCAATAAGACAATCTCAGATGCGAAATAGTATAATAAAGAACAATATTAGGTTATGATATAACCGGAAAATGACTACTCCGTGACAAATTGATAAATACTACAAAATATGGAAATACATTAAGCGATTAAATATTTTTAACTAAACTGATAAACAGCACAATAAATACTACGAAGGATCGCCTTAAATATAGAAAGTATAGATGTTTAAGGCGGCCTTTTTCAAAAATTGAGAGGAAGGATAAATTATGGAAAAATATAAGTGGAATTGGAAAAAAGTGGATTACAGTGCATACTTGTTTATTCTTCCTGTAATGGTCTTTTTTTCAAGTTTTGTCCTATATCCTATGCTAAAGGGGATACATCTTTCCCTGTATAGGTTTAGAGGAAGGAACATATCATTTGTAGGATTTAAGCACTATATGGATTTATTTAAAAATGATATATTTTTAAAATCTGCATGGAATACCGTATTTATAACATTTATGGCATTGCCGGCAGTTGTGCTTTTTTCGATATTTACTGCTTATGTGATATATGAAAAAAGTCCTGCAGTAAGATCCTTCTTTAGGGGAGTCTTCTACATTCCAGCCATATCTTCAGTGGTTTCGATTACAGTGGTGTGGAACTGGATATACCATCCCAAATATGGGATACTTAACTATATACTACAAAAGGTGAATCTTGTATCAGATCCTGTAGACTGGCTGGGGAATCCACGAACCGCAATTTTTGCAATTATAGCTATACTTATAACCACAAGTGTAGGACAACCAATTATACTCTATGTGGCAGCATTGGGAAATGTTCCTAAGGATCTTATGGAGGCAGCAAGGATAGACGGGGCTAACGAATGGCAGACCTTTAAAAATGTAACTTGGCCTTTAATAATGCCTACAACGTTATATATAGTTGTGGTAACTACCATAAATAGCTTTCAAATTTTTGCCCTTATTCAGCTTCTAACTCATGGAGGTCCAAACTACACAACATCAACGGTAATGTATCTGGTGTATCAGACAGCCATTACAGAGGGAAGATTTGGAGTGTCTTCGGCAATGGGAATAATACTTGCCGTAATAATAGGGATAATTTCTGTATTGCAGTTTAAATTTTTATCAAAGGATATAGATTAGGAGGAGGAAAGTATGAAAGACAAAAAAACAGGAGGAAGTTCCATATTTTCAATAGTATCTATGACGATTCTGATAATACTTACTATTTTCTTTATTTTCCCCTTCTATTGGATAGCTACGGGAGCCTTTAAGATTCAGGAGGTTGCAATAAGTATACCCCCTGAGTGGTTTCCTCTAAAACCGACATTGGAAAATTTTGACAAGCTACTTGTGCCGCTTACAGCCAGATGGTTCTTCAATTCTATCTTTGTGTCCACAATGACTACGATAGCAGTATGTATAACAGCTTCCCTTGCAGGATATGCCTTGGCAAAGAAGCAGTTTCCAGGAGCCAACATTATCTTTATCGTATTTGTTGCAGCAATGGCACTTCCAAAGCAGGTAATACTTATACCCCTATTGAAATTCATTACGGAACTGGGGTGGGTAGATTCCTATAAGGCACTTATCCTTCCGGCGGTGGGATGGCCTTTCGGAGTATTCCTTATGAAGCAGTTTTCCCATTCGGTTCCAAATGAGCTTTTGGAATCAGCCAGAATAGATGGCTGTGGAGAACTGAGAACCTTTATAAACATAGTTTTTCCGATTATAAAGCCGGGGATAGGAGCTTTGGCTATATTTACATTTATATCCAGCTGGAACGACTATTTTTCACAGTTGATATTCACAAACAGTGAAGCAATGAAGACACTTCCACTGGGAGTAGCCGCGATGGCACAAAGTGCTGAATTTTCATTGAATTACGGACTCCTTATGGCAGGGGCACTTATCGCATCACTGCCAATGATAATAGTATTCCTAATGTTCCAGAATTACTTTACTCAAGGGGTTACAATGGGAGCAGTGAAAGGGTAGTTCTATGGTGGAAAACTTTAAAATAATGATTATAGGATGGTTCTATTACGGGATATTGTTTATGGCAGGTTCTATAATAGTTACTTCTCTTTTAAACAGGGTATTTGACAGGCTTTATATTCCTCCCCTTATAGTAAACGGGGTGAGTGCCATACTTCTGATTATAGGATTTAGGCTAGGATTTAGGAATATGGGGTATGCCATGTACTTCAACTATCTCCCTGCCGTTGTTTCGAGTGTCCTCTTTAATCTTATAGTTTATGCTGTAAGGGAAATAAGAAAAAGACGGGAAGTGGTGTGATGTATTGTATTTGTATTGATATAGGAGGAACTTCCATAAAATATGGGGTATTAAATGAAAATGGAGAAATTTTTGTAAGTGGAGTAATTTCGACGAAGGTTACTGAAAATGAAAACAATATACTATCTGACGTGAAAAAACTTATAAAGGATATATTGGAGCAGTATGTCATATATGAGATAGAAGGAATATGTGTGTCTACTGCTGGAGTTGTGGATACTGAAAAGGGGGAAATTGTCTATTCTGGGCCTACAATACCCAAATATACCGGGACAAAAATTAAGGCAGAGCTGGAGAAAAAATTTGGAATTCCATGTGAAGTGGAAAATGATGTGAATTGTGCGGGTCTTGGAGAATATTGGCAGGGGGCGGGGAGAAATGCCGACTCTATGGTGTGTGTAACAATAGGTACTGGAATAGGAGGCTCTGTGATAATAGGAGGAAAACTTTTAAGGGGAGCAGGCTACACTGCTGGTGAAATAGGATATATGGACGTAAATGGGAAATATATTCAGGATATAGCCTCCAGCAGGTATCTGGTGAAGAAGGTGGAAATAGAAAAGGCGAAGAAGGAAGGAGTGAGAAAGTCTGTTACAGGAATTGATGTATTTGAACAGGCAAAGAAAGGAGACAGGATATGTGTGGATGCCATAGATGAAATTCTTGAAAATCTTGCCACAGGGTTAAGAAATATCATATATCTGTTGAATCCAGACGTTGTTGTCATAGGAGGAGGGATAACGGCACAGAAGGAATATATAGAAGAGAGGATAAGAAAAAAGGTAAACGAAAAGATGATCAGTGACAGATTTAGGAAAACAGAGATAAGGCTGGCGGAAAAAGGTAATCAGGCAGGATTGCTTGGAGCCCTTTATCATTTTATGAAGAAGAAAAGTTTAATAAAAAATAGATAATAGAAAGGATGAAATAGGATAGAATTATGAAGTACGATTTAGAAAAATTTAAAGGGATATTTATGGCGATGTATTCAGCCTATGATGATAATGGAAATGTAGATAGGGAAAGAGTAAAAAAATTAGCTAGATATTATGCAGATAAGAAAGTAAAAGGACTGTATGTAGGAGGAAGTTCAGGGGAAGGAATATTACAAAATGAAGAAGAAAGAAAGATTGTTGCAGAAGCAGTGATGGAAGAGGTTGGGAAAGAACTTACCATAATAGTGCATGTGGGTGCAAATTCTACACCTGAAAGTGTAAGACTGGCACAACATGCTGAAAAAATAGGTGCTGACGCAGTATCTTCCATTCCGACAATATACTACAGACTATCTCCAGCATCTGTGAAGGCCCATTGGCAGGCAATGGTTGATAGCACAAATTTACCTTTTATAATTTACCATATACCTCAGACTACAGGATTTAACCTTCCTATGGATTTATTTAAGGAAATGGCTTCTCAGGAGAAGGTTATCGGGATAAAATGCTCTGCGGAAAGTACATTTGAGCTTCAACAGTTCAAGGCACATGGAGGAAAAGACTTTTTAGTATTTAATGGTCCTGACGAGCAGTTTATTGCAGGAAGATCAATAGGGGCAGATGGAGGTATAGGAGGAACTTATGGAGTAATGCCAGAACTTTTCATGACCCTTGATAAATATATGAAGGAGGGGAAATTATCCGAGGCTAGGGAACTTCAGGATAAAGTAAATGAAATAATATCGAGTCTTCTGTCAGTGGGCTCTCTTTACGGAGCATGTAAATATATACTTAGTTTGAGGGGCATAGAGACAGGAATTCCTAGGTTACCCATTTTACCAATAGAAGATGAAAATGCAAGGGAAATGTTAAAAAAATTAAATGAAAGAATTCTGCAGCTGGTTGAAGAGGTTAAATAACTTCAGATAATAGGGAAGAATAGATGTAAAATTAAAAGTTTCAGTTATTAAGTGAGAAAAAATATATAGATAACATAAGCTGAGGTAATCAATCAGTATAAAGGAAGAAAACCTCTAGACAAAGGAGGACGATTATGAAATATATAAATGTTATAGAATCATTCTACCCATCTCTAAGCAAGCAGGAAAAAAAGGTAGCCAGCTATATACTGGAAGAAAAAGGTAAAATAAGCTATCAGTCATTACAGGAAATTGCAAAGAGAATAAGTGTAGGAGAGGCTACAATTGTAAGATTTGTAAAAAAAATTGGATTTAATGGATTCCAGGATTTAAAAATAAATATTGCAAAAGAGGATTTTCCGATAATTGAAACAAAATATGAAGACTATATTGACAATATACAGGCAAATATAACAAGTACCGTAGCAAATACAAAATTACTCATAGACAGGAAACAGCTGGATAAAGCAATAGGGGCTATAGGAAAGGCAGAAAGGATCTTCCTTTATGGGATAGGGTCATCAGGGATAGCAGTGGAAGAGCTGCAAAATAGACTTTTACGTTTTGGAAAAACTACAGTGGCCAACAGGGATACACATTTTCAAGTGATGAGTGCGGCAATAATGAACCCTAAGGATGTAGCCATTGCGGTAACTCTTTCTGGAACTACCCCTGATATGGTTGAAATACTTACAATAGCTAAAAATAGTAAATGTAAAATAATAGTTATAACAAACCATATTTTATCACCGGCAGCGCAGCTGGCAGATTATGTGTTACTGACTGCCGGAAGAGAGACGCTACTTGACGGAGGTTCATTAACAGCAAAAATGTCCCAACTGTATATGATAGATGTATTGTGTACGGGATATGCCTTGAAAAATAAGGAGAAATCCTTAAAAATGAAGCATCATACGGCAAAGGCAATAGGCAAAAAAAATAAAAGTTCAAAATAGCGGGAAGGATATTTTGAATTACAGGAAGGAAGTAAAATGACAAAAAAAGAAATATTGGAAAAACTGAAGGGAAATTTAATAGTTTCCTGTCAGGCTCTTCCAGAAGAACCTCTTTATATGGAAGAGATGACGATAATGCCTCTAATGGCAAAAGCTGCTTATCAAGCAGGAGCTGCAGGGATAAGGGCAAATGGGGTTCGAGATGTGAAGGAGATAAAAAAGGAAGTAAATCTTCCTATAATAGGTCTTATAAAGAAAAAGTACGATAACTTTCCCCAACATATTACTGTTACAATGAAGGAAGTGGATGAACTTGTAGAAGTAGAGGCGGACATTGTAGCATTGGACTGTACAATGAGGGAAAGAGTAGATGGAAGGACGATAAATCAATTTATAAAAGATATAAAGGAAAAGTATCCTGAAATCATATTGATGGCAGATGTTTCCACATTTGAAGAGGGGGTAAATGCAGCAGAAGCAGGAGTTGACTTTGTGGGAACCACATTAAGTGGCTATACTCCCTATAGTCAAGGGAAAAAAGGACCTGATTTTGAGCTCGTGGAAAGACTTTCAAAGAAAATATCTGTCCCTGTAATTGCAGAAGGTAGAATTTATGAGCCTAAGCAGGCGAAAAAAATGTTGGAGCTTGGAGCCTATGCTGTCGTGGTTGGAGGAGCTATAACAAGACCTCTTGAAATAGCACGAAGATTTGTGGAAGGGATTAGTGGATAAATTTGATTCGGGATATAGAATAATATTT
>JBGXYD010000124.1:0-4909 GCA_041815005.1 Leptotrichia sp.
GGCAGGAAAACGTCAACTCCTCTCTCCCTCTTCAAAAAATTTATCATTTCCCTTGATAAGAAGCCCTTGTCAACAATTAAAATATTGTTTGAGGCAAGGAGTGAAGAATTTTTCAGCATATCCCTACAAAGTTCCAGATCATGGGTCTGTGCAGTTCCAAAAACAATTTCTTTAATGATTCCATCCTCCTTGAAAATCCCTCTCAATGTTCCAAGTTTATATCCACGAATTCTTTGACTATTATGATATGTGAATGATGAATTTTCATAATTGGAATTTTTTAAGTTAACAGGAATTTTAGTACAGTCCAGAATATGAATACTGGGCTTTTCTAAAAGAGAGTTTTTAAAAATTAGAGAAATATTTCTATTGTAAAATTCAATCCAGTCTTCAGCAGAATATTTTTTAATTAATTTTCTTAAGGTCGCTTCATCAAAAATTCCATTCCTGAAATCACGGCTGTAAGCCCACGCATTACACCCCAGTTCTTCAATCAGTTCAGTATCACTAAGAGCAAAAGGTATGTCATAGCTAACCACTCACTTTCAGTCCATCCCCCCTATATTATATCATAAATCTTTTAAATTTTTTAAAGTCCGAATTGCAAATCCTAAATATAAACACGTGATATTTTCTTATAAATATGTTATAATTTCTATTAGACTGTAATTTTAAAAAAGAGGATTGAAAATGGAAAAAAAATATGAAGTTTTGGAGTTTTATAAAATAATAAATGAACTGATGAATCTTTCAAGGCTGGAAGAAACTAAAGAAAAATTTATTGATATAGATATAATAAAAGAAAAATCCATTTTGGACAAGGAACTTGCCCTAATGGAAGACATGATTGATTTTTATAAGTTTGATGATGGATTTGAACTGACGGGGCTGTCAAATATACAAAAATATATGAGTACAATAGAAATGATAGGCTCTTACTTGACAAGTGAAGATTTTGCAGAACTTAAGAAAAACTTGACTATATACAGGATTTCCAGGAGCAGAGCAAAAAATGTAAGGGATAAGTACAAAACCATATGGAATATCTTTTCTGATATTGAGGAAGTGAAGGATATAGAGGAATTTATCGGGGAAGCAATAAATGATGATGGAAATATAAAAGACGATGCTTCAATCGGATTAAGGGATGTAAGGAGACAAAAACAGAATATAAATGCCAATATAAAGGAAAAGTTTGATGACCTTATGAATAATAAGGAGACCCAGAAGGCGATACAGGAAAGAATAATAACTCAGAGGAATGACAGATATGTAATAGCGGTAAAAACAGACTTTAAAGGTCTTGTAAAGGGAATAGAGCATGACCGTTCCTCAACAGGAAGTACAGTATATATAGAGCCTTTAAATGTGGTATCCCTTAACAATAAAATGAGGGAATATGAGGCGAGGGAACGTGAAGAAATAAGAAAAATTCTTTTGAGACTTACAGAGCTTGTAAGGGGAAAAAAGAAAGAAATACTTGAAATAAAAGATGTCCTTGTAAGACTTGACTATATTGATGCAAAGACAGTGTATGCATTAAAGAAGAAATGTATAGTTCCAAAAATAGTAAACAAGGAGTACTTAAAACTTGTGGAGGCAAGACACCCTTTAATAGATGATGAATCAGTAGTTCCTTTAAATTTTGAACTTGGAAATAATGATAATATAATGCTTATAACAGGTCCGAATACAGGGGGGAAAACCGTAACCTTAAAGGTGGCAGGACTTATGACAATAATGTCATTATCTGGACTGGCTATTCCTGCGGATAATAAGACGGAAATAGGATTTTTTAATAGTGTGATGGCAGACATTGGAGATGAACAGAGCATTGAGCAAAACCTATCATCATTTTCTGGTCATGTAAGTAAAATAAAGGAAATACTGGAGGAGGTAAACAGTAAATCTCTTGTCTTGATGGACGAGCTTGGGAGCGGAACAGATCCTATGGAGGGCTCAGCTTTTGCAATGGCTGTTATTGACTACCTTAATAGAAAAAATATAAAGTCAATAATAACAACCCATTATAGTGAAGTAAAGGCACATGCCTTTAATACAACAGGGATAAAAAGTGCATCTATGGAATTTAATGTGGAGACGTTGTCACCCACATATAGGTTGCTTGAGGGGATTCCTGGTGAAAGTAATGCCCTTATAATTGCAAGAAAGTATGGAATAAGTGAAGAAATAATAGAAAATGCCAGAAGTTACATAAGTGAAGATAACCAGAAGGTAGAGGAAATGTTAAAATCCATTAAGGAAAAGAATGATGAGCTGGAGCTATTAAAGACTGAACTAAAAAATTCCAGAAATGCACTTGAGATACAGAAAAATTCCTATGAGCAGAAGATGATAGAAGTAGAAAATGAAAAAAATGAAGTGATAAAGCAGGCATACGAGCAGGCGGACAGTTATTTAAAGGAAGTTCAGTCGAAGGCAAAAAATCTGATAGATAAAATAAGTCAGGAGGATGCAAGGAAAGAAGATGCCAAAAATGCTCAGAGAAGTCTTAATATGTTAAGGGATTCTTTTATTGCCGATAAGAAACGGAATATAAAGGAGAAAAAGGTAGTTGCCAAGAATATCGATATTCAGGAGGGGGAAGAAGTTCTAGTAAAAACTTTAAATCAGAATGGGAAAGTATTGAGGATCATACCAGAAAGCAACAGTGTCCAAGTAAAGTCAGGAATTTTAAAACTTATGGTATCTATGGATGACATAGTGAAAATTCAAAAGAAGAAGCCGAAGAAGTTTGGAAGTTTTGCCTCCCTGAAATCCAGTCAGGTACGTAGTGAAGTAGATTTAAGGGGGATGAACTCTGATGAAGCAATAATGGAGTTGGAAACCTATCTTGACAGGGCGATGCTTAATGGATACCATGAAGTCTATATAATTCACGGCAAGGGAACAATGGTACTAAGAAAGAAAGTTCATGAATTTTTAAAAACATGTAAATATGTTACTGAATTTAAAGATGCCAACCAGAATGAAGGAGGCATAGGGTGTACAGTGGCAACTTTGAAGTAGCAGACTGATAAAAAAATTATAATTTTAAATACGTCAGAATTAGGAGTTGAAGATGAAAATATACAATACCATGACAAACAGGATAGAAGAATTTAGCCCCATAGAAGAAGGGAAGGTGAAAATGTATGTGTGTGGACCTACAGTCTACAACTATATACATTTGGGAAATGCAAGACCTATTATAGTATTTGATTCTCTGGCGAGATATTTTAAATATAGGGGTTATGATGTTGCTTATATACAGAATTTTACTGATGTTGACGATAAGATAATAAAAAAAGCAAATGAAGAGGGAATTACCCCCGAAGAAGTTGCAAAAAAATATATGGAAGGATTTTTTGAAGATATAAGGCTTTTAAATGTGCTTCCTGATATAAAAAGACCTAAGGTAACGGAAAATATTTCTGAAATAATAGAGATTATCGAAAGACTTGTGGAAAAAGGATATGCCTATATCAAAGATGGAAATGTATTTTTTGATGTGAAAAAATACGAGGAATACGGAAAACTTTCCAATCAGAAGATAGATGAACTGGAACTTGGGGCAAGGGTGGATATAATGGAAATAAAGAATAATCCTCTTGATTTTGCACTGTGGAAAAAAAGAAAGGAGGGGGAGCCATACTGGGAATCTCCATGGGGAGAAGGAAGACCGGGGTGGCATATAGAATGTAGTGCCATAGCGAGAAAACATTTGGGAAATTCCTTTGACATACATGGAGGAGGGCAAGATCTTATATTCCCACACCATGAAAATGAGATTGCCCAAAGCAGGTGTGCCTATAATGGAGATTTTGCAAAATATTGGATACATAACGGTTTTGTTCAGGTGGACGGGGATAAAATGTCAAAGTCCTTAGGGAATTTCTTTCTACTAAGAGAAATATTAGGAAAATTTTCTGGAAATGTGGTAAGATTGTTTATACTGGGAACTCATTATAGAAAGCCAATAAATTTTTCAATGCCTAATATTGAAGATTCTGAAAAAACACTATATAATATGGTAAATTCTATGAAAAAATTTGAGGAAGCCATTGAAGGGGACAAAATCCAAAAGGCTTTAGAAAAAGTGGAAAATATTTCGGAAGAGAAAATAAAAAGGGAAGCCGAAAAGGAAATAGAAAAGTTTGACAGAAAATTTATTTTGGCTATGGAAGATGACTTAAATACACCACAGGCATTAGCAGAAATTTTTGAGCAGATAAAGGAAACGAAAAAGAAATTGTCAAGTAGTACAGATACAGAAGGAAAAGAAGAAATTGCCTATGGGGATTTAGTCTTTATAAAGAAGTCCTATGAGTCCTTAAAGGTAAAATTAGAGGACATTTTAGGGGTTGAATTACCATTAAAAAATGAAAATGAAAATAAAAATTTTGAAAAAAATGATAAATTAACTGGAAATTTGATTGAATTATTGATAAAATTAAGAGAAAATGCACGAAAAGAAAAAAACTTTAAACTGTCTGACGAGATAAGGGATAAACTGAAGGAATTGGGAATCAGTCTAAAGGATAATAAAGATGGGACAACAAGTTATACAATAGAAAAACAGCGGTAATGTGTAATTGAAAATAAATTAGGAGGAAAAATGGGAGTGTTTGATTTTTTAAAGATTTTTAGAGTAAATAAGAGTATATCTATAGATTTGGGAACAGCAAATATACTTATTTATGATAAGCAAAAGAAAAAGATAGTCTTAAATGAACCGTCAGTCGTGGCGAGGGATAGGAAGACCAGGAAAATTATTGCAGTAGGAAGGGAAGCCAGGGAAATGCTGGGGAAGACACCTGCAAGTATAGAAGCGATAAAGCCGCTTCAAGGCGGAGTTATTGCCGATATAGATTCCACTACACAGATGATGAGCTATTTTATACATAAA
>JBGXYD010000125.1:0-3689 GCA_041815005.1 Leptotrichia sp.
ACTCATTCCTTTTAAAAAATTTTTATTTGGAATAACTTTTATGTCCTTTTGTATTTTTTCATTTTTTTCTCTGTTATTTTTAACTTTTTTTATGTTTTCTATATATTTCTCACATATCTCCTGTACCCTTTTATCTGAAACTGTCACTACAATCTTATAAAAATCAGCTTTAATTACCTTATCCAGCATGTTCTCAATAAAGGTCCTCCCCTTATATTTTAAGAGCAGCTTATTTTCCCCCATTCTTTTTGAAACACCTGATGCCATAATTACTGCACCTATCTTCATTTTTTATTTCTCCTGTTCTTTTCAGATTTTCGGTTTCAGATAATTCTATCTTTTCCAACCGGTAATATTTCGCATTTTTTAAGGAAGCAGCAACAATTTTTATTTCAGTGCCCCCTTTTTTCAGCATTTTTCCAAGCTTTAGGACATTTCCCATATCCTTAGCATCATCAGCACAATTTATCAGGAGTATCTTTTCTCCGATAGCTCCTTTAAAAAGCCCTTCTTTATGTACTATCAGGTTATAAAGGGTTTCTATCTTAACAGTTTCCCCCAGATTTGCACCAGTAATTGCCAAAAATAGCTCTGTCCGATGGACAAGCTCTTCTTCCAACTTCTGCCCTATTACATTTATTGGGACAACCCCTATACTTTTTGTAGTTTCCTTCACATATACAGGCTCCATTCCTCGCCATCCCTTTAATGGCTTCATTTTGGATCCGTCACATTCTATTATCATATAGTCGCAATATTTTTGTAACAATGTTATTTCTTCCATTTTTAGAGATGAAATTTTATACGGATGTACAATATCAGTTTTATCATCTTTTCTTGTTTTATTTTTAGATATATTACCTACTTCTTTAATCTTATTTACTACATTGGTATTTTCAACTTCCTTTCTTATCCCGAGTACAAAAATTCCTGACTTGTCCCTTATCCCTTCCAGTATATCCCCTATACTTTCAGACCCTGTCAAATCATAAAATCCATATGTTTTATCAGGAGGAAATATTTTAGTAGTTGTTGTAAAAAATACCTTTTTCCTGTTTAGATTTGGCATAACCAATGGATTTTCAAGGAGTTTTTCTATAAGTTCCCTACAAAGGGTAATACACAAGGTAGTTTTTCCTCCTGACCCTGCTACCGATACCACATCTCCACTTTGGATATTCATTATTTCACATAGTTTTTCAGCTTTTTTCATATAATACATATTAATATATTACCAACTTGTCATTTTTGTATCGTTTAATAAATCTTCCATAACCATCTTCTCCAACAAATTCATTATCCTTTACAATTACTTTTCCTCTAACTATAGTCATAACAGGATATCCTTGAAGTTCCAGCCCCTCATATGCGGTATAGTCTACATTTTCATGAAAAATATCCTTTGTGGCAGTTACTCTTTTATTCTGATCAATTATAACAATATCCGCATCACTTCCTACAGCTATTGTACCCTTTTGGGGATACATTCCACAAATTTTTGCAGGATTTGTACTTGTAACCTCCACAAATTTATTTATGGAAATTCTCCCCTTCATAACTCCTTCCGAAAAAAGGACAGGCATTCTCGCCTCCACTCCTGGAGCACCGTTTGGACATTTTGTAAAATCATCTTTCCCCATAGGTACCTTTTCCTTTTCATAGGAAAATGGACAATGGTCAGTTGCCACAACTTGAATATCTCCATTTCTTATACCTTCCCACAGCTTTTCACGGTTAGACTTATTTCTTAAGGGAGGACTCATTACATATTTTAGTCCCTCCGTTCCAGGCTGTTTATAAAGTTCATCATCCAATACAAGATATTGGGTACAAGTTTCTACATATATATTTTTTTGTCCTCTCCTTCTTGCCATTTTTACATAGTCCAAAGCCATATTTGAAGAAAGATGTACTATATATATAGGAGCATCACCTACCAGATGAGCTATACTAAGGATCCTGTTTACTGCTTCTGCTTCACATTCTTCAGGTCTGCTTTTTGCATGATATTCTGGAGAAGTCATTCCATTTTCCACATAATATTTTTTTAGATATTCTATAGTATCGTGATTTTCAGGATGAACAGAAACTATGGCATTATTTTCCTTTGCAGTTTTCAGTACTTCCACCGCCTCCGCATCATTTATCCTCTGACCATAGGTCATATATATTTTATAACTTTCTATCCCTTCCTTTGTCAACTCCTTCATATCCCTTATTTTCTCGTCATCTACATCATAGGCTATCACCCCATGAAAGGAATAATCTATTACCGCCTTCCCTGCTGCGAGCTGATGATAATGATCTATCCTGCTCCTAAGGGAACTCCCTTTGGATCCCTGACCTATATGATCCACTATTGAAGTGGTTCCTCCACATGCTGCCGCTATCGTCCCCGTTCTAAAGTCATCATTTGCAACAGCAATCCCCACATCTAGACTAAAATGCGTATGAACATCTATTCCTCCTGGAATAACATACTTGCCTTCAGCATCTATTATCTCTTCTCCATTCCCCTTTAAATTTTCTCCTATTTCCCTTATTATACCATCTTTAATACGGATATCTCCCTTAAAAAAATCTCCCGCTGTGACAATCATACCATTTTTTATAAGCATTTTATCCTCCTATCGAACTCATTATTCTCTTTTCTTTTTTCTTGTCATTTAGTAGTCCACTATTAAACTCATGCTTTCTATTTTTTGTAAAAATCTGATATTGTAAAATTTCCTTAACTTTTTTGTCATCTATTTCAGGATTTCTTAAAATCTCCTTCAAGTCAATATTTGCCTTATAATAAAGACACTGTTTTATCTTTCCGTCAGCAGTAACTCTTATTCTGTTACAACTATCACAAAAACAGCTACTTAAAGGGGATATAAACCCTATCCTGCTCTCCTTACCTTTTATATTATAATATTCTGCAGGACCCTTTCTTTCTAAATTCTTTTCTAGACTCCCCTTTTCCAATGTAAACCCTTCCTTTTCCAAAACTTCTATCACTTCATGGCTCTTCATCCCCTTTAAATGACTTGCACACCCAATAGGCATCAGCTCAATAAATCTTATATCTACGCCCTTCTCAACCGCAAATCTCACTAAACTGTTTATTTCCAAGTCATTTACCCCCCTAATGAGAACTGAATTAATTTTTATCTTTATATTGCTTTTAAGTCCCTTTTCTATGGAGTCTATAATCTTCCCAATGCTTCCTCCCCTAGTTATTTTTCTAAATTTTTTCTCATCAAGAGAATCTATACTTATATTAAGGGATGTTAATCCGTTTTCTATCAAGCTGTCAATATATTTTTCTAGAAGAATTCCATTTGTTGTAATGGCTATCTCCTTTATTTCATCTAAATCCCTTATTCTTCCCAACAGTCTGTCTATATTAGGTCTAATGAGGGGCTCTCCCCCTGTTATACGAACCTTTTTTATCCCCAGTTCTGAAAATATCTTGACTGTTCTGTAACATTCGTCTATTGTAAGGCTATCTTCCTTTTTATTTTTCAAATCTTCCGGCATACAGTATATACACCGTAAATTACAGTTTTCAGTAACTGAAAGTCGAAGATAATCTACTTCTCTGCCAAATTGATCCTTCATTTTCATACCTCTTTTATCTCAAAGTAACTTATACTTTATTTATTATTATAATAAAAGTTTTTATAATATAAATTTTACCCCTA
>JBGXYD010000126.1:0-3257 GCA_041815005.1 Leptotrichia sp.
AAGGAAGGCAGATAGCAATAGGAACAGAAGAGAAAGGACTAGAAAGTATGGGAAGAGCAACAAATGAATACTTTAAAGATAAGTACAAGGATGATGATACAACAATAAGTCTAACATCAGAAGGAGCTATTGATACAAGTAAGCTTGGGACTAATGTGGGGGATAAAAGATATACCTCAGTAATTGGATTGAAACGAGATAGATATAAAAATTATAAAGGAGAAGCATTAGATAAAAAAATAATTGCAGACTATAATTTAGATGCGGCAAAATACTATAAATTAAAAGCTGAATTAAAAGAGGGTGGTAATCCGAATATGTTAGATTATGGATTAATTTTTGGTGGGTTAATAAAAAAAATAAACCCCTACATTTCTTCGATAGGCTATATTGATATAATACAAAAAGAGCTTAGAGGAGTAGGAACAGATGAAAGAGCAGCGTATCTAGTTGCATTGGTATATGAAGAAGCTAGAAACGAAAAAGCAAGGCAAATAACAAGCAGGGAGTTAGAGTTGATGATAAATATAGCACAATCAGGAGCAGAGACAAAAAAAGAAAAAGATATGATAAGGGATTTATTTTTAAGAGATGATAATTATAATTTTGATAAATTACCAAATGGTGTCAGTATAGATGAATACTGGAAAAGAGGAATAGCCTTGTATAATGACAGTAGACATAGAATAAGTATAGAAGAATTAAAAATAATGAAAGATCGAAGATATAGGTATATTATTAATGGACTTGACAGGGATGTATATTTAAAACCTTTTACACTAGAAAGAAAGTGAAAGTAATATGGGAATAAAAAAAGAAACAATATTATCAATACTAAATTTATTCTTTTTCTTTCTAATGTTTTTAATTACTAAAGGGGATAGAAGAGCTGTTATGTTTTTTCCGTTAGTTTATACCATATTAAAGCCACCATATTCAACTTTAAAAGTAAATAGAGAAATAAAATGTATGATATCACTAGTTGTAACAATAGTTATATATTTGGTATATTGGAGGTAATAAAAATGAAAAAAGTTGCTTATATAAGTTATTATATACTGGCAATTCTATATTCTGTATATTTTTTTTGCAGTATATTGATATTTAACTTTCCTGCACAAATAACAAAAGAATTTCTTTCAGATACTACAACTTATATATTTATGTTTTATTGTTTGATATATCAAATACAAGAAAAAGTATATGAAAAATATAAAGAAAGAAAAAATATATATAAAATACTTAGTATAATAAATATAATTTCTATAGTTATTTTTTTGATTTTTATTTTTTGGAGAAATTAAGTATATTGCTTGATTAGAATATCCTCATTTTTTAGGATAACCTGTCTAGCAAACTATAAAAAGAAATCAGTATATAAAAGAAAAAATGAATGGGGGGGACTGAAGGAATGGGTGATACATTAGCTCAGACAGGCTATGATTCATATATTCAGTAATTCAATAAACAGTGTAAAAAGATTTTTGGGACTGGAGGGCGACTACTTTGTCTTCACTAATACAGCTGAAATACCTGTAAAGGCACTGGAGGGCAGGATAAGAAGTAAAGCGGTTACAGAATATGGAAGGGTGACAGCAGGGCAGAACATATCAATAGATACATCGGAGACAGTGAACAGGGACGGGATAATATCAGCAGGGAATGTAGTGTCAATAAAGGCAGACAGGATAGACCACGGTTCCACATTAGGAAATGGAGTACAGTTAAAGGACGGAAGGGAAAAGGTATATATACACTATAAGGACGGGAGCAGGGAAGACTCCACCAATGCCTATCTGGAAAGAGAACTTGTACCTGGCGGGACAGGATATATAACAGGAAGTCCGAGTGTAATAGAGGGGAAAGCTGTACAGGTGGACAGTACAAAGATATTACCCCAGAGCATACCTGAAGCAGGTGGAGTGTTAAGACAGACTCCGTCAGGGGGTCAGGGGACATTGAAGAACATAGGGGAAAGAAATGGGGTGTCCTCAAGGAATACAAGTATACAGATATCAGGGAATATACGGAACATATCCAATGTAATAGATACTGGGGTAATAAGTATAAACCCTATACTAAGTAGTTCCATGTTCAGGGCAAGTATAGATCCAAGCTCGAAATATCTGCTTGAGACGAGAGGGGAATATGTCAATCTTGCAAATTATGTGGGAAGCGACTATTTCCTAGCCAGGGCATCCTATACAGAAGACTGGAGCAGGGCAAAACGACTTGGAGATGCATATTATGAAAATCAGCTGATAACAAGGGCATTAAATGAAAAGCTCGGGACATCCTTTCTAAATAACAGAAGCGGGACGGAATTAGTTCAAAGCATGCTGGACAGTGCTGTTACGGAACAGAAGAGGCTTGGACTGGAAGTAGGGAAGGAATTGACTAAGGAACAGATAGAAAATCTGAAGGAAGATATAGTATGGTATGTGGAAACAGAAGTGAACGGACAGAAGGTGCTGGCTCCACAGATATATCTAAGTGGTAAATCAAGGAATTCTCTGGAAAAGGATGACAGGGACAGAATAGGTGGCATAGAATATACAGAAATAAAGACGAAGGAACTGGAAAATAAGGGAGTTAAACTGGGGAATAAGGGTATAACGATAGTAGAGGCGGATACAGTAAGGAATGAAAGCATATCAGACAGGCTGTCTGAAATAACAGGAGATATGACTATAGTAGAGTCAAAGGGGAATATAGAGAATATAGGGGGAAGAATAGTAGGAAACGAAGTGGCAGTACTGAAATCAGAGACAGGAGATATACTGAATAACGGACAGAAACTGAATACGGAAATAAATAAAGGGGAATATGACAGGACAAGATATGAAGAGGTAGGAAATGTAGGGCTGATACAAGGAAATAAGGTAATACTGGATGCAAGGAAGTATACATCTGAGGGAGGAGTACTGCTGTCAAAGGAACTGGAGACAGACCTTGATAGGATGGAAATACGAAGCCAAGAGCTAGTTGGAAGTGATAAGCTTGGGACAGGAGGAAAGAACTATAGGACATTTACATCAAGGGAGCATGTGGGAAGTGCAGTAATATCTGAAAGAGCTGTTGGAAGAATAGGGGAGCTTGATATAGAAGGCTCAGTATTCAATGTGGAAGACGGGAAAGGTCTGGACATAGGAAGCGTAAGGGTGGAGTCATCAGTAAATGAATATGATGAGTTCAGCTTAAATGAGAACAGGAATACGACATCAAGGAGTAGCAGGAAGACGGAGAGCCATAGGGAA
>JBGXYD010000127.1:0-33751 GCA_041815005.1 Leptotrichia sp.
GATATACGGAGCAAAGTTTGAGGAAGACAAAATCATACTAAGCACAGAAGAGATTAAGGAAGAGAAAGCTGGAGAGGTAAAGGAAGCAAAAGAAGAAAAAGCAACAAAGAAATACGAACTGTCAGAGATGAGCAAGGCTTACTTTAAGAATGTCCATCCATATTTAGTAGAAGTTATATCTGCTGCAATCACAGACAGTCCATTTGATTTTAAAATTACTGCAGGAGCAAGGACAGCACAGGAGCAGAATGCACTTTATCAGCTCGGCAGAACCAGGGCTGGGAACAAAGTGACGAACTGTGATGGTTATAAATCAAAATCTAACCATCAGATTAAGGCAGATGGATACGGCTATGCTGTGGATATTTTTATCTGCGGGAAGTATGATGAGCAGGGCAAATATATAAAATTTAATACACAAGAAGGATATGACTTTAAAAAATTAAAAGCTGTAGCGGGCCATATAAAATCCATAGCAAAGACCAAAGGCTATAAGGTTGAGTGGGGTGGCGACTGGAAAGGTGGATGGGACAGTCCACACTTTGAACTAAAATTATAAAAATACGAACAGAAATAGGTCAAATTGAGCGACAAAAAGAAAAAAGGTGTAAAGTATCGACTGATGAAAAACAAGGCTCTTAAAACTAAAATTTGAGAGCCGAAAAAAACTAAAAAAAATAATAAAAAATATAGGAGAGTGATTTTTAATGGAAACAATGATAAGAATGTATGTGATTAACAAGGCAATAGAATTTGCAAAGACAGGAATCTACAGAAGCGAGATAGTGAATGCAGGTAAGCAGGGAATAGAGAAATTTAATGCAGTGGTCGATAAGTTTTGGGATAAGGCGGAAGAATACATTGTAAAGGAAAAGGAAATAGACAGGAAATGGATTCCTGATGTGATAGAACAGACAGGAGAAGAAGCTGTACATGAAGTTATCAAAACTTTAAGAAAAGAACTTGATCCGAAGAAACTTGTCCAAGATATCTTTGATATAGAGAAAAAAGAAAATCCGGAAATATTTTAGAAAGGCATGAGAAATGGGAATAAGTCCAATTACAAAAGACATTTTAGAGTACGGCATAATGGCAACAATATCAGCTGTTTTCCTACTCCAGCAAAATATGCTTTTTAAAAAAGTGTTTGAAATACAAGATAAAACATTAACAGCTTTGGCAAAACTGGAAAGCTATCTGAATAATGATAGTCTAAAAGGTAAAGGACTTGAAATGACTTTAAATCTTAAAGTTGAAGGGCTACGTTGGAGCTTGCAGAAAAGAGTGGTACATTATGTGATCAAAAATAACATCAAAGAAAACTGGGATATAATAATAAGAGAAATATCAGTAGTTATTGAGGAGAAAAAACAGAATTTTTTTCTGTCCTTAAAAGATTTAGCGGATATTACAGTACTTAAAGTTGAGATGGTATCATTAAGCGAGGAGCTTGAGAATACTAAAAATACAATAATAGAACTTTTACAGGAACTGAAAGTAAACGGTGCTGATGACCATACTCTGTATGATTTGGCACAGAGGAGTATTGAAACTCACTTTGAACATTTTGAAAACAGGATGATACAGAAACACAGTGAACTGTTAAATTAAATGAGGGGTAGCTTATACGGCTGCCCCTCTTTTTTTATTTATTAAATAAAAAAAATAAGAGCCGATTATGGCTCTTTTTGTGTTATAATTAAGAAAAAAGAGGTGCTACTGTGATAAAATATAGAAATCATAAAATAATAAAAGAAAATAATTTATATTTTTGCAGAGAATTAAATTTAAAATCTCCATCAATTGAAAGATTGATTAAAAAGATAAATAAAAAGAAGGGATATAGTCCTGCAAATCTAAAGTCAAACATCGAGGGTAAAAGTGGAACTCTGTTTTTACAGATGGATCCGCTGGATTCGGAGATTATTTTAACGGGCTTAAAAAAGATAAAAGAGGAACAGAGATTGAGCAACAGAGCAGAAGTGTTAAAATTTTTAATAGATTTGTATGAAATAAAATAGAGCCTTAATTGGCTCTTTTTTTTATTTGGAACTCTCTCAGGAGTTTTTGGGAGTTGCCTGCGTAGTATACAAACAATATACAGGCAACTCTCTGGAAGTGTTATTTTAAAGGCTTCCGACTGATTTCATTTTGTGTACTTGGAATGATTCCTTTGGCCATAGAAGATATAAAGATGAGGCTTTTATTGGGAAATACTGAAAATAGCTTAAAATCTGAAAAAATAAAGCTGGGAATGTTACAAGTGGGAGATAGGGGGGAACTTGAAGTTATAGAATATAAAAATGAGGATGAAGAGAAAATTGCTCTTTTGGAAGAAAAAAACCAGTCTGCTCTTGTGGAGGCATTTCAAGAGGATTATGAAAATGTAACGGAAGAGCCTAATCAGTATATAAAGGATCTGGTTGTTAGAACTTTTGTACCTTTATCCAGAAGAATTGTAGATATTTCTCCTGAACAGGAGGTGGAAAACTACAATAACTATCTAAATTTTTATAGGGCAGCACAGGAGGACTTTATAAAAATAGCAAAACCCCTTATGGAAAAACTTCTTGGAGTAAAAATGTTTTTTGAACAGTATAATCCAAAGATACCTCATATGAGACCTTCCCTACTTATAGCAAACATAAAAAGTGAGATGATGATAAAAGGAGGGAATAAGGACAGGATAAGGGCTTTCTTTAATACAACCAATTCTAAAAATGACTTTGAAAATACCATATGGTTTGGTATATACCCCAATACGGATTTGGATATAAGAAAAGGGGAAAGAAAAATACGGGAGAGATTTAAGGGAAGTAAAAGAGAGGAAGGAGAAGAAAAAAACACTCTTGAAGTACTTACAAACCTTATGACTGTACTGTCTGAATATAAGGTACAAGTATTCTTTAATTTTGAAGGGACTTCGGAAACCTCCTTTGATAGCCTTGCAACAAAGGGTGTAGATGAATATATGGAAAAAACTAAAATACTGGAAAATCAGGAATATTCTGAATATATTATATCAGTATTGCCTAATTTTACAATAATTCCAAAGGATAAGTCAGGAATATTATTGGACTACAGGATGAAATTTGAGGAAGAGACGGGAGTAAAGTTATCAGAGGAAAAGGAAGATCTTATCAAATTTTGGATAGAAGGAGTTTATGTGGATTCTTCATATGTTGCGGCTGGGATAATAGCAGCTTATCAATGTCCCAATTATTTGAAAGAAAGGTTTAATGCGGTATCTCCCCTATATCCAGGGGTGAGGTTTGATATAGAGTCTGAAGATAATTCATATAAGGTAAAAACTACCATGTCGAAAGAAATATCAGGATTTACAAATACAATAAAAGATAAGATAAATCATTATGGGTATGGTTTTGTCTTTTCTTCAGACAATGCCCATGTAAAAAAAGAGAAGATAAGAAATATTATAGTGTATAAGGCAAGAACAATGGCAAAAAATAATGAAGGAACCTATGAACCCTTATACAAGACACTTACAACAACCTTTATGGAAAGAATATTGAGATTTACCACTACAGACTTTAAGGAGGATAAGCTAGATTTTTTCTTTAGTACACATCCTGAAAGTCAAAAATCATTATGGGTAAAGGATAGTAAGTTTGTAAATGGAATAGTACAAAAAGGGGACGACATATCCCACACCATTGATGAGGAAAATGGTATATGTCAACTAAATATAACCTTTGCAGGCAATGTTAAAAACTTGCAAGTGGAGATTAATAAATAATGTTAGTAACAAAATTTTATAAATATTAGGAGGGAATTTTATGGGATTCAGATTAAGTGTAAAGGGACAAAATGAGGAGATATTACTGGATAAGGAGAGTATCGTAGATGTAAAGTATATCTCGGAAACTCCGGATGATTCAAATGCTAGAGCAACAGATTTAGGAGTAATTTTGGAAATTAAAGGGAAGATACTTGCGGCAGCAAGTGGAGATTCAGAAGATGATACAAGGAAATTAGCCGTATGGTCTTTAATACCATCAGAGTCAGGAGATGCCTATAGACAGGCGACCCTTGAAATAATATCGGCAGGACAGATGGTAAGAAAAATAAACATGACCAATGTCTTTGTAGTGGATTATATTGAAGATTATGGAAATCAAGCCGGAACAGGTACTTTTTCACTAAAAATAAAGCAAAAAAAGGAAAAAGTAAAAGAAGTGGTAATAGAAGGAGGATATGCATCTCAGGAGGCATAAATCTAAAAATAATATTGGGGGCGAAAAAATGTAGTCCCCAATAATACCAAATAAAATCATATCGAGGGCTAAAAATATGTTTAAAAATAAATATCCCTTATTTAAAAGGGGAGGATTAATAGATAAAAGACAGTTGGTACTTTTAAGGGACAATTCAGAGGAACTGCTAAATCTTATGTATATGGACAGAAAAGACGGAATAATTAAAGGGTTTGATGTAATAAGTAATATAGGAAAAAGGGAAATAATAATAACGAAAGGAGTTATAAAGTATAGGGGTAGCCTATACTGGTTGAATAAAAATCATAGGATTTCAATGCCTAAAGAAGAAGATAGCTATATATTAAAGATAAGGCTGACTTCAGATATGGAAAATAGGAGATATTATATACGAAAGGGGGAAGTTATACTGACAAAGGAAATTAATGTGGATGAAAATGAAATTGAAATAACAAGGTTTATAACAAGAGTTGGTGCAGAGCTGCGAAACGACTATAAAAATTTTAAAGATTTGAAAAGAGATTTTAATCTCATGGAAATAATAAATATAAAATATTCATCAGAAAATGAAAGGGGAACTCTACATCCTAAGATACTGAAGATGTGGGGATTAGAAGCATCAAGGAAGGAAAATCTCGATGTATACGATATTAATTTTTATATGAACTGCCTGCAGGGGGAAGTGGAAAGGGAGACTATAATTTCATATATAAATATCAAGCTGGAAAAGACAGGAAACAACTATACAAATGAAGAATTATATGAAAATCTTCTAAATATACTTGAAAATTTGGGAAACGAGCGAAAAAAAACAGAAAAAAAACGGATAGTTCCTAAAAAAATAGTAATTGATTAGGGAAAGAAAAAACAGAAAGGTCTTATAAAGAGGGGAATGAGTTATTATAAAATTTTAGGGATTTCAGAAAATTCAAAAATAGATGAAATAAAAAAGAACTATAGGAAACTGGCTTTTAAATACCATCCTGATAGGAATCCTCAGGATGAAAAAGCATTGGAAAAGTTCAGAGAAATATCGGAGGCTTATGAAGTACTGGGGAATAGTGAAAAAAGACAGGAGTACGATAGGAATAGGAAAAAACAGGAGAAAAGTCATACTGTTCTTCATAATGAAAAATGGAAAGATAAAACAGGGGAAAAAGTTTCACTTCATCCAGATGACATAAGAAATAATTTTGAAAATTTTTTCAATTTTAAAGTAAACAGGAGAAAATAGAAAATTGTATAAGGAAGGGGGAAAAATGAGAAGTATAAGGAGTTTCACTGGAAATTTAAGAAGACTGTTTTCAAGGGAAATATTTGGAAGGAAAAGTGTCTATAGAATTGAAAAACTGAAAAATAGTATAAAAAAAGGGGAAAATTCAGATGTTTCAAATATAGAAAAAAATGAGAGAAGCTCTTCCCTAAGCAAAGGAGTAAGACAGTATGAAAAAAGACATATCAATAGAAGGGGGGAAAGGGTAGAGAAGTTTTTTAGCCTGAAGAACCTTGTAATAATAGGAATCTTATTTTTGACCTTTGTTTATATACATTTCTCAGGATACTCCACAAAAAGCCTTTATGTCTCAATTTTTATTTTTATAGGAGTCACCCTTTACATGATAATAGTGGAAAGGTTTAGGGAAAGGATCCATATAGAGGGAGAAATACAAGAAATAAAGAAGGAGAGGGAAAGGGAACATGATGTATTCCTTGAAAAGGTAAAGGATATTGAAGAACTGGAAAAGAACAGGCTAACTAGCATTATTCTAAAAAATTCAGAGGATTATGACGTGAAGATATGGAAAATAGGACGTGCTTCTTCTCTACTTTTAGGAAAGGGAACTCCTAGAAACAGGGTGGATGTGGATTTAGGGGAAGCAGTTTATGGAAATCTTGTAAGTAGGGCACATGGAATATTAAACAGGGTTAATGGAGTATGGTACTATGAAGATCTGGGTTCTCAAAATGGAAGTGGCATTGAAAAAAGAAAGGATGGACGAAAGATAAAAATAAAAAAAAATACCCCTGTAAAGGTTGAATCAGGAGATATAATATATTTGGCAACTACAAAGTTGTTGATTCAGTAAGTATTAGATGTCTGTAAAGAAATGTATCTTTTAGGGTATTAAAAATTAATAAAAATTTTATTTATGACTAAAAATGAAAAATATTGTCAAAATGAAAAGAAAGAATTATATATTGACTAAATAAAATATAAATAGGAGAAAATAAAAATTATGAAACTGGAAAGATGTAAAAATGGACATATGTATGACGGAGGAAGATACAGTTCATGTCCCTACTGTAAGTCAGAAGGTTTAGAAAATGAAATAAAGGAAGAAAATATAAACCTTATAGATGAAATGGAAGATGACGATAAGACTACAGCCTACTGGTCAAAGGATGTAAATATAGAGCCTGTGGTTGGCTGGCTTACTTGTATAGAAGGGGGAGATAAGGGGAAAGACTTTAGGATAGTCAGTGAAAGGAACTTTATAGGGAGAGATGAAGCTATGGATATAAGAATATCTGGAGACAGTTCCATTTCTAGAAGAAATCACTGTTCCATAAGCTATAATCCTAAAAAAAGGATATTTGTAATAACTCCAGGACAGTCAAATGGATTAATATATATAAATAATGATGCTCTTTATGATACAAGAGAACTAAAGGCATATAATCTTATAGAAATGGGGGAAAGTAAATTTATTTTTGTGAATTTGTGTGGAGAAAACTTTGACTGGAATAAGGAAAAAACTAAGGAAGAGAAATATGGAACATTGTAGTGAGAAATGGGGCAGGTTATATTTAAGGGTAAAATTGAGGAGCTAAAATGAGAAAAGAGGAGTCTAAATTTATAACTGGATTTTTTAGTGAAGCAGGCACAAAATCAAAAAATAATGACTATTTTGGCTATGTACAGCTGGAAAACTATGGAATATGGGTAGTTGCAGATGGATTTGACGGGGAAAATGGTGCTTATATAGCATCACGGACTGCTGTAGAAGCTGCCATTGAATACTTTATAATTCATCCCCGTTTTAATCCTGAAGTAATAGGGGAAATGATGTCCTATGCAAATTTAAAGGTAAAGGAGAGGCAGGAGGAGACGGAACTATACTCTCTTATGCATACATCTCTTTTAATTATAATTACCAACTATAATTCAATATTGTATGGAAATATGGGAAATACCAGAATGTATCACATAAGAGGCGGTTATATAATGTATCAAACCAGTGATGATACTATAGCCCAGCTGCTTGTAGGGGAAAACGTCTTAGGAATAGAGGACGTAAAGCATCATCGCCAAAGAAATGACTTGCTTCAGGCAATAGGAGACTACGGCAAGATACGCCCTAATATTATAAAGAAACCCATAATATTGCAGGAGGGAGATATACTTTGCCTGACAACTATAGGATTTTGGGAAAATATCGATGAAAGGGTAATGGAAAGCGAACTTTCAAGATACGACACTGGCAAAAAATGGATGAAAGCTCTTGAAGGACGGGTAGCACATACATCAAGGGATGAACTTCAAAACTATACCTTTATGGCAATAGAAGTAGATAAGGTGGCGTCCCCTGAGCCTATGGAAAAAGACAGGAGGAAATTTTTTATAACAATGGCAGCGATATTCTTTATAATGCTGACCGTAACAGTTTCGGCATATTCCTTTAACAGTAGAAAAAAAAGAAATATTATGAAAAGAATTAATCAATATGAGCAGGTGGCAGAAGAGGAGCTTATAAAAAAGAATTTTAATAATTCCATTGAAGAATTGAAATTGGCTATCGGAGAATATGAAAAGATGAAGCCTAAGTCAAGGGGGATTTTGGGAATAGTGTTTAATGCTGAAGGGAAGAGAAAAGAAGCTAATCAGAAACAGGAGGAAATAAAAAAACGTATAAAAGATACAGAAAAGCTGAAGAAGGCATTTGAGGATATAGGTCAAGGAAATAAGTTTTTTAATGGGGGAAATTATGAAGAGGCTTCAAAAAAATATCAGGAATCCAAATTTGGTCTTGAGCAAAATACTTATATGAGGGATGAATTGAACACAGAAGAAGTTGTTATGACATTAAACAGTAGGATAGAATCCTCAGCAAGACTGAAGGAGGCTAAAAGCCATGAAGAAAAAGGAGAAACAGCTTTTATGTCAGGGAATTACCCATTGGCAGAAAAGAATTACAGGATGGCTGCCGATATATATATGACCAACGGAAAGATGGATTATGTTTCTATTATGGAGGGAAGAATAAGGGAAATAAAAGATAAGGAAAAAAACATAGCAGATGGAGGAAGAATATCTGAAAACAGGGGGGATATGCTATCCCAGACAGATTCTGCCAAAGCTAAGGAGGCATATTATCAAGCTAGGGAGATATATGAAATTTTAGGGGATAATGCAAAGGTACAGGAGATAGATAACAAAATAGAAGAAATAAATTCGAGACAGATATCAAATATCCAGAATGCAAATAATCTTGTTCAGGAGGGACTATCCCAAATGTCAGGGGGGAATCCTTCAGGTGCCTTGACTTCTTTAATAAGAGCCAAGACAATATATCAGTCAATAAATGACGAAAACAATGCAGATAATGTAGATAGGTTTGTGCAGCAGGCACAGGAAGAAATGAGACTCCATAAGGAGAAGGAGAATAAAAGCGAAGAAGAAGAAGAAAAGATGGAAGCTTATATACGGGAAAAGGAAATGGAAGTTGAAGAGGAAAAGATAAAAAGGGAAAAAATATCTGAACTCATGACAAAGGTAGTTTCTCTGGAAATCTCGGCTGATGAAATGTATTCTCAGAAAAGATTTGCTGAAAGTATACAAAAATATAGTGAAGTAAGAGATATATATGAAAATATGAAGGAATCAGGCTATATAAACAATCAGGAGATGAAAATAGAAGCCTTGAATAGGAAAATAAAAGGTATAGAAGGATTTTTATATGAGGAACAGGGAGATTCGGAAGTAAGAAATAAAAACTGGCAAGAGGCAGAACAGAAGTATACGGCAGCAAAGGAAAATATGGAAGCTTTCCATGTGGGAAAAGAGCATATTAATAGATTGGAGAAAAAACTTAAAAAAGCAAAGAAAAAATCTGGGAAAAAATGGTGGCAGTTCTGGAAATAGGAGCTATAAAAGTGAAAATCATGAAAATAAGGTGTTTAAAAATAATTATATCTATGCCAAGATATTTGATTAGGAGACATCTGTAAAAATATATACTTTTTGAGAAATTAAAGAATATTATTGAAAAAAGACTTTATCTATTAGAATTATAGACTTTTTCAAATAATAATGTTTAATATATTAGTTAAATTAAGGAGGAAAAATTGGAGGAGTATAATAAAAGCTATGAAACCTTTTATTTTAAAGGATATAATGGGAGCCGTGAAAGGGAAAGTTTTTCTGCCTTTATTCCAGATGAAGAAAATGGAATATGGAGTATAGGAGCAGGAGCAGGAGAAAAATCAAACTATACAAAAAGAGCTATTATGACAATAATGGAAATGTATATGGAAGGTTATGAGATGTCCGATGAAGTAATGAATAAAATATTAAATAGAGCTAATAGAGAAATAGTTTTGAGAAGACTCCTAAAAAATGAAGATTATATCCACGATTTTTCTATTTTGGTCATGGCAATTGAAGGGGACAGAATGATAGCAGGAAATATTGGAAAAACCCAGTTAAGGATATATAGAAGAGGAAATATTCTTCATAGGATAACCGGTAACAGAATAATGGAAATAAATTTAGAGGAGAAGGATATTATAATGATGGGGGTTGAAAAATTTTGGGAATTAATAAGGGAGGGGGAAATAACCGAAAGAATTTCCAATATGACTGTTTTAAAAAGATATTTAGAGGAAAAGATAAAGGAATTTATTAAAAATTACAAAAGGGAATTTCCTTTTTTAATGGTTCATATTGAAAATTTAAAAGATGATACACAGGAAGAGACCAAAGGAATAGAAATTATATATGAACAGGAGGATAAAGTTTCAAGTCAGCTGAACTTTTTTATAGTGATACTTATATTCCTATTTCTTTTTACTGCGATTGGGAAAAATAGCAATGAAAAAATAAACCAGGAAAAGGAGACCGGTACCAAAATAGCCATCTGGAATTCAAATCTAGATGTATATGGACTAAAGGATAGGAAGATAGATATAGGTGAATTAAAGGCAAATAAGGAAATTAAAGAGGTAGAAGAAAAGCTCACAGAAATTCCAAAGGGGAAAATATCAAATTCATCAAAAAAGAAAACAAGAAATAAAAAGTCCAAAAGTAGAAAAATCCGGAAGTCTATAAAGACAAGATTTAAAAATATAAAGGGATATGATTCTGATTTAGATGAAGAAATTAAAAAAAATTGGGAAATTTTAGGAAGAGATAAAAATGGAAATGAAAAGATATAACAGTAGAGGAGAAGAAATTAGAAATAAAAAAATAATTTCAGAAAAACCGATTTTAGAAAAATTTTGTCATAAAAAACCATTTCAAGAAGCATTACCCTTAGGGCATAAAATAAAAGGGAAATACAAAATAGAAGGATATCTGTCAGAAAGTAATTTTTCCAATATATATTATGTATCTTTAGAAAATGAATATTACGTTGCAAAAGAATGCTTTCCAAAGGAAATAGTTTGCAGAGAAGGAGATAAGGTATATTATGGAAAAAATAAGGGAAATTTTAAGACTGCTATAAATAATTTTAAAAAGGAAGGAGAAATATTAGAGGAGCTATCCCTCAGAGGAGAAAATAGAATAGAAGGAGTAGCAAAGATGAAAGAATACCTTGAATACAGGGGGACATCCTATATAATTATGGAATATTGCAAGGGCTCCATTTTAAAGGATTATATACTTGAAAATACTCTTAAGGAAAGAGAAATACTGGAAATATTTATAAAGATATTGAAAATAGTAGAAAAAATACATGAAAAAGAAATTATTCATAGGGATATCAAACCTTCAAATATAATAATAAATATTGAAAATAATGTAAAAATAATAGACTTCGGATCAAGCATACTGAAAAAAGAAAAAAATGGGAATATTATAAATACAACATCAGGATATTCCCCTCTGGAGATGTATTCTTTAAAAACAGAAATTAATGAAAAAAGTGATTTATATAGTCTTTGTGGTGTACTGTACTTTATGTTAGATAAGAAAAATCCATTGGAAGCAGTTAAAAGATTTTATAATCCTGAAATATCTTTTAATAGGGGTGTAAAGGATGAAATAAGGGATATTGTTATAAAAGGAATGTCTATGGAGATGGAAAAAAGGTTTGAATGTGTGTGGGAACTTAAAAGAAGGGTAGAAGCTGTTGTAGAAACTATTACCAGATAATATAGTTTAATAATAAAGAGTAAAGTTAAAAAATAAGGGGGAAAAATGAGATTATTTTATGAAAAGGAGCTGAGGAGAAAGTCCTATTATGAAATGTACCAGATTGCTGTTGAAGAAAAACTGGTGGAAGTGTATGCAGTTACCCCATCGAGGGAAGAATTGATAAAGATACTTTTAAAATATAGGGGGGCTACCCCTGAATACAGTATAAATAAATATAATGAAAAAGGACTGGAAAAAGTTCAGGTGCTGTTTGATGAGAAACTGAACAGTAGAATACATAATGAAAATAAAATAAAGGTTCCCCACAAGATAATACTGTATAAAACGTTAAATCTTACAAAGGAGGACAATTATAAAATAATCCTTCCAGACCATATAAATAATGGAAATACCTTTCTTATTAATGCCAATAATTATTTATGTGGTATTTTTCAGTTGGAAAAGGCTCTTGATTCAAAAAATACATACTACCTTACTTCTAAACAGGAATTTTTAAGAATTGATAATTTACGAAATAATAGATTCTCATTAATCTTCTTTAAGGATAGTGATATGAAATTCATATACAATTTCTATAATATAAGGGATGACAACTTTCCAGTATATCCTTATAAGATGGACTATTATAAGGTGGAAATTGAAAATCTTGAGATAAGAGAGCTTGAAAATACCAATAGTGTGCTTTGTATTGATTTTGGAACAGTTAATACTGCATTGGGGGCATATATAGACAATAACTATGTGAAGGAGCTTCCAACCAATGATATACTAAATGGAACTGTAAAACTTAATCAAATAAATTATGTGAAGTTTGATGACGGAGAAAGGAATTATAGGGAAGTTCTCCCCAGTATTGCATATGTGGAGAATTGCAGTGATGTGGGAAATATAAAATACCTGTTTGGATATGATGCTTTGCGAAAACTGGAAACAAACGGATACGTAGTAAACGGCTCCCTGTTTTATGGGTTAAAAAGATGGGTAAATAACCACAATGAAGAAGAAAAGATAACAGATGAACTGGGAAATATACAGTATATTAAAAGAAAGGAAATAATAAAGGCATATTTAAAATATGTGGTAGAAAGGGCAGAATATACCTTTAAATGTAAATTTAAGAGGATACATGCTTCAAGTCCTGTAAAACTGAAGGAACAGTTTTTGGATATGTTTCAGGAGATATTTTCTTTGGAAAAAGAAAATGGTTATGAGTATGAGATAATAAAAGAAAATGCCATGGATGAAGCGATTGCAGTATTATATAATACAATAGAAAATCAGATAAGAAAGGGAAACTACAAAGAAAACGAAGAATACAGTGCCTTAATAATAGATTGTGGTGGTGGAACTACAGATTTGGCTGCTTGTAAATATCGTATAAAAAATGAAGAAATCTATTATCATCTGGATATAAAGACAAGTTTTGAAAATGGAGATGAAAGCTTTGGGGGGAATAACCTGACATACAGAATAATGCAATTTTTAAAAATAGTACTAGCATCAAATTATAGAAATGAAGGGGAAGTTTCCATTGACACCCTTATTGATTTTGATAACAATATGATTTATAAGGTTATAGATGACAGCAGTACTGATTATGTATTTGAAAAAATTGATGAGGAATATAAGAAAAGTGAAAGGGTAATCCCCACAAGGTTTGCAAAATTTGAAAACAGAATGAGCGAGGAATATAGAAAAATAAAAAATAATTTTTATATGCTATGGGAAGCGGCAGAAGAAATGAAAAAAGAATTCTTTACTTTAGATGGAAGATTGAGGACTAGATTTAATGTGGAGGGAAATTATCCTGAAAGAAAGGATATTCATATAACAAAATTAAAGGCATGGAATTTATATATAATGGAAAAAGGAAGTTTTGTGAGGATTACAGATTTTCCTAAAAGAATATTTACCATAAAGGAAATAGAAAAAATAGTAAAGGCTGATATATATGGAATGTTAAGGAAATTTTTAAATACCTACTACAATGAAGGGGTGCTGTTTGAATATTCCTTAATAAAACTAAGTGGACAATCTACTAAAATAAACACTTTTCAGGAGGTGCTGAAGGAATTTGTGCCGGGAAAGATGATAGAGTATAAGGAACTGAGCCACAGAGATGATTATGAGCTGAAGTTGAACTGCCTCGATGGAGCTATAAAATATCTGGATTATAAGAGATTTGGGCATATGGAAGTAAATATTGAAAATGAGGTACCGCTTGTCCCTTATTCAGTATGGGTTGAAAAATATACTGGAGAAAAATTCAGGATACTACAGACTTCAAGGAAGGCAGACATTCTTATGGGATATATAGATAAATCGATTTCAGCAATGGAGTTAAAAATATATCTCCATAATGCAGAAGGGGATCTAAAAAAGGAAATGATATATAAAAATGAAATAAATTATGTAGAAAAAGATGCCGAAGAAATAATACCTGAATTTAAAGGGGTTATTACCCAAAATAATACGGATACTATTCCAAACAACACAGTAAGATTTTTTGTATATACTGATATGAATAACTGGGGATTTTTTGTATGTCCTGTTCAGAGAAGAGGAAATCAACTATATCTAGGAAAAAAAGAATATTTCCCCTATGGAGACAGTTTGATGGAAAACTCCTATTTTGATGGGGAGCATTAGAATGAAGAGAAGAAAGGAACTAATATGGCTGTTTCCCCCAGTAGCGGTCATCGTTTCGCTCCTTATGATAAAGGGGTGTAGTCAAAGAATAAACGAGGGATTTTCGGTGGTGAGGATAGAAAGAAAAGGGGGGAATTTACTGGTTCCTCCTGTTTCAGTAGTAGAAAGGGAAAAAAATGGTAGGAAATATCATTATATCTATATGATTAATAATGAAAATAAGGTTACAGAAAGGGAAGTGGCAAGAATTGAAGAAAGAAATGGAAAAGTGAGGATTTTTAGCAGGAAAATTATGGAAAATGAAGAAATTATAGAAATGCCTAATGAAAGCATAAAAGATAAAGTTATTGTAAGGAGAAAAAACCTCAATGAATCAAAGGAAGAAATTGAAAATAAACTTCAGAAACTACAAAAGGAAATAGAAAAAAAGAAAAAAGAAATAGAGGCTGACGAGATAGAAGTAATAAGGCTGAAAAGAAAGATCAGAAAATCTTAGGAGAATAAGTTGCATCTGAAATTTAAGATATATTTATCAGAAAAATTAAAATAAATTCAAAGTATCTAAAAATTTATTTTTATAAAAATTGTTTATAAAAATTTAGAATAAAGATAAGAGCTTAACCTTAACAAAATAAAAAAAATGTGATAGACTGTAAATAAAAGTAAATTTCTGGAAAATAAAGACTTGAAAAATTAAAAAAACAGGGTATAATAATTAATGTTAAACTTATGAAATGTTATTAGGAGCATAGGAGGGTGTATCAGAATGGGAAAAATAGTGGCAATATGCAGAAGTGAAAAAAAGGGAACAACCAAACAGGAAATAGATGAAGTTAATCTTATAGAGGAATTTGGACTGGAAAATGATGCCCATGGGGGAAACTGGCATAGACAAGTGAGCTTTCTTTCCTATGAAAGTATTGAAAAGTTTAAAGAAAGAGGTGCAGAAGTTGATTTTGGAAGTTTTGGGGAAAATCTTGTGGTAAGCGGGATTGATTTTACCCAAATTAAACCTGGAGTAAGACTTGTGGGGGATACCTTTGAAATGGAAATTACTCAAATTGGAAAAGAGTGTCATACTAGATGTCAGATTTTTGATAAGATGGGGGATTGTATAATGCCGAGGGAGGGAGTCTTTGCCAAAGTAATAAAGGGAGGAAAGATTGCCCGGGGAAGTATTATAAACATTAAGGAATAAATAATAAAGATTAATATATATTAAAGTAAAATAGGGATACATAAAAAATAAATGGGAAAAATAAAAAACCATGGTATATAGTATATAGCAATCTGGAGGAGAGAAAAAATGTGGGAGGCAATATATCTATCATTGAAAATAACAATAGTTTCAGTATTTATAACAACTATTATAGGAACTATAATTGCTCATATATTTGTAAAATATGATTTTAGGTTTAAAGATATAATAGAAACAGTAATAGTACTTCCCATGTCTCTCCCCCCTTCAGTAATAGGTTATCTCTTGCTTACAACCATTGGAAGGAGAGGATTTATAGGGAAGTATTTTTATGAATGGTTTGGCTGGAACTTTATATTTACATGGAAAGCGGCATGCTTTGCGGCAGTAGTGGTAACACTTCCTCTAATGTATCAGAATGCAAAGGCAGGATTTAAGAGCATAGATAGTGAAGTGAAGGAAGCAGCTAAGGTGGAAGGGGGAACCTCAATCCAGATTTTCAGATACATTACATTGCCTCTTGCTTCAAACGGACTATTTGCGGGCATTCTACTATCCTTTATAAGGGCATTGGGGGAATTTGGAGCAACTCTTATAGTCGCAGGAAATATACCCGGTCAGACCCAGACTATACCGTTATTAATTTATTTTTCCATAGAAAGTGGAGACTATAGGACAGCAAATATATTGATTATATGCATTATTATATTCTGTTTTGCACTAGTTACCATTATAAACAGGCTAATTACTAGAGAGGAGAAAAAACATGTCGAGTGATAAATTGACACATTTTGATGAAAAGGGAAAGGCATTTATGGTGGACATAAGTGGGAAAGGGAAAACTGAAAGGATGGCAATTGCGACTGGTATCATAAAAATGGCAAAGGGAACCCTGGAAATTATAAAAAAAGGAAGTATTGAAAAGGGGGATGTACTGGGAACTGCGAGAATAGCCGCGATTATGGCATCAAAGCAGACACATATGCTGATACCTATGTGCCACAATATACTTCTTAACAATGCTAAGATTGATTTTGAAATAGATGCTGAAAACAGCCAGATAATAATGAAGTCTATTGTAAAAACATCAGGTAAAACAGGGGTTGAAATGGAAGCTCTTACGATGATTTCCGTTGCCGGACTTACAATATACGATATGTGTAAGGCTGTGGATAAGCATATGGTTATAGGGGAAATAAAATTGCTTGAAAAATATGGGGGGAAAAGCGGGGAATGGAAAAGGTAAAATTATATATTAGGTATTGGCAAAATAAATAAACATTTTGAGAATAAAAGATACAAAAAATCTTACTGTGACTAAGATTTAGTTTTATAACTGGGTATATTTAAAATTATAGGAGGGAAACTGGGATGAAAAAAATTTTATTATTGGTAGTGTTATTATTCTTTGTTCTAAGCTGTGGAAAGCAGGAAAAAAAGGTTGGGGAATCAAAAACTGAAAAAAAGGTTACAATAAGTGCAGCTGCCAGTCTTAAGAAATCCCTTGACGAAATAGCCGAAAATTATAGGAAAGAGAGTCCTGGCGTTGTGCTGAATATTAACTATGGAGGTTCAGGATCCCTTGAAAAACAGATTAGAGAGGGGGCACCGGTAGATGTTTTTATATCAGCTGCAAAAAAGAATATGGATAATCTTGAGGAAAAGGGTATAATCTTAAAGGAATCCAGAAGGGATATTTTGAAAAACTCACTTGTACTTATAGTTTCAGACAAACTGAAGGAAAGGGTTAAGAAGATTGGAGATATAAAAAAAATAGAGAAACTGGCTTTAGGAGAACTGTCTACAGTTCCGGCAGGGAAGTATGGCAAGCAGGCTCTTGAAAAATTAAATCTTTGGAATGAGATGGAAAATAAGATAATATTTCAAAAGGATGTTACGGCTGTGCTTAACATAGTTGAGCTTGGGGAAGTTGATGCAGGAATAGTCTACTCAACAGATGCTAAGAATGTAAGGAAAAGTTTTGTGGCGGTGGAATTTCCGTTTGACTCCCATGATCCAATAGTGTATCCTGCCGCAGTTATATTAACTACTAAGAATAGAAAAGGAGCAGAAAAATTTTTAGCTTATCTGGAAACAGAAAAATCAAAGGAAATATTTGTAAAAAACGGATTTAAGTTTTAAGTAATTTTATATGTATTTTACAATGAATGACTTTGATAGACGTCTAATAAATAATAAGAAATATTATTTTTATAATAATTTTATAACTAGTAAATTTAATATAAAACAAAAAAATGTTTGTTTTTTATAGAAAAAGCATACATTAAGGTGGTATTATGGAAGAAAATATAAATGGAAACTCTGCTATTAGCAGGAGAAATAATAATATTGTAATAATACGAAGCGGTGGAGATATTGCTTCGGGCATTATTCAGAGGTTATATAATACAGGATTTAAGGTTATTGTTCTTGAAGTGGCGAATCCCTCGTCCATAAGACGGAAAGTGTGCTATGGGGAAGCTGTATACAGGGGAGAAATGAAAATTGAAAATATAACTTCAAAACTTGTAAAAAGTATAAAGGAGGCAATAGAAGTCGCTCAAGGAGGTGAGATAGCTGTACTTGTGGATCCTGAAGGCAATAGTATAAGAGAAATTAAACCTCCAATAGTAATTGATGCAATTTTAGCCAAAAGAAATTTTGGGACCTGCACCGATATGGCTCCCATAACTATTGGAGTGGGACCCGGATTTTATGCTGGAAAGGATGTTGATGCAGTAATAGAGACAAAGAGGGGGCATACCCTTGGAAAGCCCATATATGAAGGGGAAGCTATAAAAAATACAGGTGTACCTGGTAATATAGGGGGGTATACTAAGGAAAGAGTAATACATAGTGAATATGAAGGAAAAATAAAAAATATTTCAAAAATAGGAGATAAGGTTGACAAGGGTCAAGTAATAGCAAAGGTTGGGGAAAATGAAATAAAAGCCAAGATTACAGGAATACTAAGGGGAATAATAAGGGATGGATACTATGTGACAGTGGGGTTTAAAATAGCTGATATTGATCCTAGGGAAGATGAATATAAAAACTGTTTTACAGTTTCTGATAAGGCAAGAAGTGTAGGCGGAGGTGTTTTGGAGGCAATATTGACACTTGCTAATAAAAAAGGGATAAGGATAGTTTTTGGAGAGAGATAGCGGAAGGAAAAATAAGGGTGGAAATAAGCAGAAAAAAGCGGAAAATAGATTTGAAATTAGATATATAAAACTATAAATTACATTCGGAGGAAAGCTATGGAAGAAAGAATTCTAAAGGAAATTATAACAATACTGGAGAGGGAGGAAAGGGTAGCATTAGTTACCTTGACGGAAATAAAGGGTTCTACTCCAAGAGATGAAGGGTCCCTTATGCTTGTAAGAGAGGACGGTAGCATATCAGGTTCTATAGGTGGGGGAAAAATAGAGTACACTGTTATTCAAGAGGCAATAGAATCAATAAAGAAAAATAAAAGTAGAGCTTTTGAGCATAGCCTTACCCCTGAGGGAGACTTGAAAATGCAATGTGGTGGAGAAGCAAAGGGATTCATAAAGGTATTTTCACCTGAAAAGAAGCTGATTATAGCAGGTGGTGGTCATGTAGGGGAAAAGGTGCTGGAACTGGCTACCTTTTTAGGATTTAAATGTGAAATTGTAGATGATAGGGAAGGATATGAAAATAAGGAAAGCTTGAAAAAGGCAAGTAAAATTATAATATCTCCTTATGAAAATGCCATAGAAAAATTAAAGATAACCTCTGAAACCTATATTGTGATTGCCACAAAAGGACATGCAGGAGATCTTGAATTTGTAAAGGCGGCACTAAAAACAGATGCAAAATATATAGGGCTTATAGGAAGTAAAGTAAAACATGTATTTATAAAGGATTCCTTGAAGGAAGCAGGATATAGCAAGGAAGAGATAAGTAAAATATATGGTCCTGTAGGTCTTGATATATCGAATCAGCTTCCGGAGGAGATTGCTGTCAGCATAATGAGTGAAATCCTTCTTATAAAAAATAACGGAAGCCTGAATCATAGAAAAGATATTTAATTCATAGACGGTTAATTTAGCCAAAATTAATTTATAGTTATAAAAATTTTTGAATATGATTAGATTTTTTTAGTTAAATTAACCTATCAATTTAAATTATTTTTTAGCTTAATCAATAGCTGGTTATATAGTATCTGTATTATCTATACAAAATCAATAAGGTCTTCCACTTTTCCTGATTCTGTAACAAAAAGTCCTGTTACAGCTACAGATGGCAAACGTCTATGTACCATGTCTGCAGATAATCTTATGTAGTCCCTTTGGGCTTCATCATCTATGGGACATCCTGCACAATCACTGTGTCCTGCAATAAATATGTGATCAGATTTATGCTTATTAATTGAAATAAGTATAATCTTGTCCTCCACAGCTTTTAAATAGTCGCTATAAACAATTTTATTTACAGGACCGGCATCTGTAATAGTGTCCACATATTCATATCTATAGTTTTTCCTTATATATTCGTTTATTATATGTATAAATCTTCCGTCCATACAGCAGATTAATGTACAAAACATTGTTATCCTCCTAATTTCAATAGTAATTTTTTATTTGTCTAGTGTCAATTTGAGTCAATTCATTTAATGGGCCTGTCAAAGGGAAATAAAGGGTTAAAACCAATAATTCCTAAAGGCCTACAAGTTGTAATGTCATAAAATATATGATACAATAATTTATAAAAAAAATCTAGAAAAAATTTATTGAAGGAAAGGAAATAACAATGGAAGAAATAATAAAAAAGATAAATAAGTACTCAAAACTTGCTAAAGAAAGGGAATTGACAGAAGAAGAGACTAAGGAAAGGGAAAAATATAGAAAAATATATTTGGAAAAATTTAAAGAAAGCATGAGAGGACATCTTGACAGTATAAAAATTATAAATGTTGATGAAGAGGGAAATCCTATTGATGAAGAAGGAAAGAAAATATCTCCAAATGCCTAGAAAATATAAAAGTGATACAGAATACAAGGTCATTGTAATATGTAAGAAGGACAGAAGGAAAAAACAGGTGATGAAATAATGAAATATGATTTAGTTTTATTTGATCTGGATGGAACTCTAATAAATACTTTAGAGGCAATAGGAAAAACTGTAAACTCATGTCTGGAGGAAATGGGATTAAAAACCTATTCCCTGAAAAAATTTAATGAACTTATCGGGCATGGGGTGGCAGGAATAGTAGAAAAGATATTTTTGCTGGAAGGTTATGACGAGGATACTGTTAATCCTGATGAAGTAATAAAAAACATAAGAAAGTATTATGAAAAATATTATAATTATAATGTGAACATATATAAGGGAATTGACAGACTTTTGGATTTTCTTGAGGAAAACAGCATAGGGAAAGGGATTGTCACCAATAAAGATCATAGGCTAGCAGTAAAAACGGTGGAAAAAAACCTGTCCAAATGGAAGTTTGAGGATATAATAGGGGCGGATGATGCGAATTATCCTAGAAAGCCCCATCCATATGGGATTGAAAAAATGATGAAACAAACAGGGGTAAACAGGGAACGAGTTCTTTACATTGGAGATATGGAGACCGATGTAAAAACAGCAGAAAATGCAGGAGTAGATATAATCTATTGTAACTGGGGATTCGGAAATGTAAAGGGTGAGAAGGATATTCCAGAAGAGATAAGGGTGGATAATGTGGAGGAGGTTATTTCCATAATTAAAGGGAATAATAAATGAAAATATTTCCTAAAAAATAGAAACTAGAGGGGAAATACAATGGAAAAAATAGAAAAAATTATAAGAAATTTTGAAAATACCGAGTATTATGGATATATGTTTTTTATTACATACGATGGAAGCAGGTTTGAATCCTTTGATGAAAATCCTGAAAAAAGAAGTGTAAAGGCCGAATTTAGGAATTTAATGAAAGAAAATGGGATTTCCATATTTAAGGGGATACAGCAGGGTGGACGGACAGACAGAGGTGTCAGTGCTGAGGAAAATATATTATATATTAATTCTAAAGATTTTATTGATTTTTCAGAAATAAAGTATAGAAGGACCGATGGATTGGAAATAGTGGTTATGAAAAGGACTATTCCTTTTCTGGAATTTCCTGAAATGGTAAAAAAACGGCATTATAGTTACAAATATCCCAAGAAGCTTATAAAAAACAGGGAAGAAGAAATAATAAAAAAATGTGCGGAAGTTTCTGGAAAAAAGGACTTTAAGGAGTTTACCTCGAAAAAGGGGAAAAAACTAAAAAATCATGTAAGGACTGTTTTTGTGGAGTATAGGGAAGGAAAGCTATACTTTACAGGGGATGGATTTTTACCCCAGCAGGTAAGGATAATGAGTAATTTTATACTAAATGGAAAAAAAAGTCCCCTGACTGGAGAATATCTTGTTTTAAATAGGGTGGAGCTTTCTGATGAAATAAATGCACTTATTTTCCAGGAGGACATCCTGAAGGAGGAATGTCAAAGGACAGAGAGTATTCTAAAGAAAATTTCAAATGAAGGGAACTATAGTGAAATATTAAAAGATATAATAAAGATAGAAAAAAACGAGCATTTTAAGGTGTTTTATGTAAAGTATGGAAAAAAGAGTAAAATTATAGGGAAAAAGGGGAAAAATATACGGGATCTGAAAAGGCTGTTAGGGAATATTGTAGTAAAAGAAGTAAAAGTACAGAAAAAGAAATAGGGATAGAATATCTATTTTTCCTGTATTTTTTCCTTATAACGGGAATAATTTAAAGAAATTATATGTAAATCTAAGAAAAAAAGGATATAATTATTTTAAGATAATGTATTTGGAGAATAGGAATGGCCGTGAAAATAGTTAAATATATTTTAAGGAAAGGGAAAGAATACTTTTTCCCAGTAATTGATAACAAGCTTATGGAAGAGTCATTGAAAATCCTGACTGAGGAGGAAAAAAGACTATTTATGGAAATGGATACCTATGATAAGGGGCATTCCCTTGAAGTATATAGAAAACTGGGGGAAACCCCTCTTAAAGATAAATCCATGTATATGAGGCTTGCCCTGCTTCATGACTGTGGAAAGGGAAGAAACTCCATTATTATAAGGATATTTCATAAGATAGGAATAACAACTTCCTTGAGAAATCATCCTTATAAGGGATACGAAAAGGTTAAAAAATATGATGGTGAACTTGCCCTGCTTGTGAAAAATCATCATGTAAAGGGCTATTCTAGGGAAATGGATATATTTCAGATGTGTGATGACCGAAGCTGAAGGTCTTTAAAAAGAAATAGTAATGAAATGAATTTAAATTAAGATTGAGAAGATACAGGGGTATAGTGTTAATGGAAAGTCGAGTTTAAAGGAAATATTGAATATAAATTGGAAGTATAGAAAAAGAAATTACTAAAGGAAAAGAGAATGACAGATTTGATTATGGAAGATAACAAAGGGACAGAAAATCTTGAGGAGATGGTTTTAGATGTTTTGGAGGATGGCGTAGATGAAAGGATAGATAGTTTTATATCTGAAAAAACCATACTTACCCGTACAAGGGTGCAAACGTTAATTAAGGATGGGAAAATAACAGTAAACGGAAAGATGATAAAACC
Organism: Leptotrichia sp.; assembly: GCA_041815005.1. Taxonomy (GTDB): domain Bacteria; phylum Fusobacteriota; class Fusobacteriia; order Fusobacteriales; family Leptotrichiaceae; genus Leptotrichia_A. Next base: position 23,076 of record JBGXYD010000127.1, read on the forward strand.
TTCCTACAGAGTAGAAGAAAATGACATAATAAATATAGTTATACCTCAGGTAGAGGGAACGGAAATAGTTCCGGAGAACATTAATATAGATATTGTATATGAAGATGAAGATATAGCAATTATAAATAAGCAGGCAGGGCTGGTGGTTCATCCTGCCCAGGGGCATCATAAGGGAACCCTTGTAAACGGAATTCTTTATCATATGAGCAATCTTTCTGGGATAAATGGAGAGTTAAGACCTGGGATAGTCCATAGACTGGATAAAGATACAAGCGGACTTCTTATTATTGCCAAAAATGATAGAGCACATGTAGCTCTCACAAAGATGTTTCAAGATAAGGAAATAAAAAAGACTTATCTGGCAGTTGTAAAGGGAAATTTAAATAAAAGTGAGGGCAGAATAATAACTAAAATTGCCAGAAATAAGGAAGACAGGAAAAAAATGACTGCAGTTTCAGACTCTGAAAGGGGAAAGATTGCAATAACAAATTATAAGGTAATTTTTCAAAAGGAAAACCTGACTTTAGTAAAGGTGAATATAGAAACAGGTAGAACTCACCAGATTAGGGTACATATGAAGCACATAGGATATCCCATATTGGGGGATATGGTTTATGGAAAAAAAGATAGTGAAAAAAGACAAATGCTACATGCCCATAAATTGGAATTTCATCATCCTGTAACAGGAAAGCATATAAAAATAACAGGGGAATTGCCAGAAGATTTTAAAAGGGTTTTGAAAAGAATGGGATTTTCTTCTGAGGATTTGGAGGCAGGTGAAATACAGGATGAAAGGAAATAGCAGTCTTAGAGAATTTGATAAAGGATATGGTAAAGTAGTATTAGGGATAGATGAGGCAGGAAGAGGTCCCCTTGCAGGACCTGTGGTAGCTGCAGCAGTGATAATACCGGAATATTTTGATGAACTTTCTGAAATAAATGATTCTAAGAAACTTACAGAGAAAAAAAGGGAAAGACTTTATAGCCATATTATGAAAAAGTGTGTAGTGGGGATAGGAATGGCAGATGAAGGGGAGATAGATAGTATAAATATATTAAATTCCACTTTTTTGGCAATGAGAAGAGCTATAAGGAAAATTCCCGAAAATATAAGTTATGATATAGTCCTAGTTGATGGTAATCATAAAATACGGGAGTATGGAGGCAGTCAGGAGGCAATAATAAAGGGAGACTGTAAGTCTCTGTCTATAGCGGCGGCTTCTATTGTTGCAAAGGTTACAAGGGACAGGCTTCTTGTGGAGATAGATAGAGAATTTCCAGAATATGGCTTTGCAAGGCATAAGGGATATGGAACAAAGACACATAAGGAGGTACTTCTTTTTATAGGACCATGCAGGTATCATAGAAAGTCTTTTTTGACTAAGATTTTAGGAAAAGAAATTTCCAGTGGAAAATCTGCCAGTGAAAATTAGTTTTTCAACTGTCTTAAAAATAGAAATAAATAATTAGGGAGTAAAAGGGAAAAAGAACGGGGGTTAAGGTTATTTGATGAAAGGGAAGAGAGAAATAGGATTTGAGTACGAGGAGAAGGCTAGAAAGTTTTTAGTTATGGAGGGGCTAGTACATATAGAAAGTAATTTTTGTACAAAATATGGGGAAATAGATCTGATTTTTTTGGATAAAGATAGGGAAATCCTTGTCTTTGTTGAAGTAAAATATAGAAAAAACAATATTTATGGAGAAGTTCTGGAAATGGTGAATAAACGGAAACAGGAAAAAATAATACTTACCTCCCAGATATTTCTTGATAAGATGAAGTGGAAGGAAAATATAAGATACGATGTTATAGGCATATGTAAGGAAAAATTAGGTAAGGAAAGTATAAGTTGGATAAAAAATGCATTTTGAGGTGAAATTATGAAGAATCATGAAAAATGTCTGAAATGTGGGTCAACCTCCTGTGAAATAAAGACAATAGCACTGCCTACAAAGAAGCTTACAGGAGCTAAAATATCGCTGGATGGCTTCTATCTGAAAATCTGTCTGAACTGTGGATATACTGAAATGTACTCAACAAAGGTATTTGAAAAGACAAAAGAACCTGTTAAGGGCTATTAAGGAATTTGTTGAAAAAACTATTTTTTCCTTTAAGGGAATATTTTTTGAAAACAGGGACATAATTTCAGGAGAGGAGTTAGTTGAGGGAGGAATTGTGTCCAGCAGGACAGAGGGCAGGCTGGAGGAATTAAAAAGGTTAAGAAAACTAAATAATATATACTATATATGGGATTATAACGAAGAATTTAAAAAACTTATTTTTTCATATAAGTATAACAGGAAAAAAAGTTTAGCTAAGCTTACAGCTAAACTCATAAGGGAAGAGTTTATGTTCATCCTTGAAAGGGAAAAAATAGACTTTATAATAAGTGTTCCTATAAACAGAAAAAGGGAAAGTGAAAGGGGATACAACCAGGTGGATGAAATACTGAAAAATCTAAATGTAAGTTTCGTGCGTATAAAGAGGATAAAGAATACGGAAAAGATGCATAAGCTGCTAAATGAAGGTCTAAGGGAAAAGAACATAGAAGGCAGCTTTGAAATAGGGGGAAATTTGAATTTTTCAGGAAAAAGGATACTTCTTGTTGATGATATTATTACGACGGGGGCTACATTGAGGGAAATAAAGAAAAGTATTTTAAGCACGGAGGTGAGAAAAATCTCAAAGGAAAGGGATTATAGAATAAATGGAGGAAACGAAACTACCAGAAAATTTAAAAGTTGTAAAGATTCTAAAATTGATGAAAAATCCAAGACCAAAATTATGGTTTTCTGCTTAGCAGCAGCAAGGGAAATAAAAATAAATCGAGGAGAAATATGAAATTATTTAAATTAAAGGCTTTAATATTAGGATGTCTTATGGTAACAGCTGGTTTTTCTTTTTCAAATACTGAAAGGGAAACTGACAAAGGAACAGTTATAAATGGGGAAGCTACCCAGAATCTTATGAAATATAGCCAAAGAAATGATGGCTATATCGATACAGATGCACTTTTTCATGAGGAAACCCCAGAATTTAGAATAGAAAATGGAAGCAATGTAAGAATACTGTTGAGGACAAAAAATAACGATGTATATTCAGCTGAAGTGATATATGCCTCCGAAAGGAAAATGATGAGAGGGATAGGTAACTATGGGGGAGATGAAATCTTTTCCGTAGAAATTCCTAATTATGTAAAAAACTATTACTTTAAAGTGGCAGATGGTAAGACAGTGTATTATTATGGGAAAAATTTAACCAAGACCGAAAGTCATGTAGAAAGATTCAGCTATGTAAAATCAGACAAACTTACCCATATTCCAGAATGGGCTAGGGGATCTTCAGGATATCAAATATATATAGATTCCTTTAGGAATGGAAATGTGGACAATGACCCAATATTTAATGAATTTGGAACAGATGACTTTGGTCCCCCTGAAGGAGAAATCCGTTCGGGAACATTAAAGAGGGACCTTGTGAGTGCAGACTGGGGAAATACCTATTCCTTTTCATTAAGTGAATGGAATGGAAATTATGAATCTGCCAATGAGTGGGAGGAAAATGCATTAAATGATGTAAGAAACTACACAAGATATTATGGGGGAGATTTACAAGGAATAAAAGAAAAGCTAGATTATATAAAGGAACTTGGTATAGAATATATAATTATATCATCTCCTTTTTATTCTTTGTCCAATCATAAGTATGATACAATATACTTTAACCATGTGGATCCCTATTTTGGATATATGGAACAGACAGGAACCAACAAGGGGCTTGATATAAAGGGAAAGGTTCATAATAATAACGGTGATAAGGAGTTAAACCTCCTTATATACAATCCTCAGACTAAAAAGAATCTTCTTGATGAAAAACCTACAGTCGCCAGTACCTGGGTATGGACAGACTCTGATTTGGAACTGTCAAGCCTTGTAAAGTCGGCACATGAAAAGGGAATAAAGGTGGTAATGGAAGTAGCTCCTGATATAGTGTCCTCAAGGTTTTTTGCCTCTATGAATACAGAATACAAGGACTGGTTTATGGAAGGGGATAATTTAAGGCTTGACTTAAGCAATCCTAATGTAAGAAAGTATCTGGAAGAATCCCTAAAAAAATGGGTTTTAGGGCCTGATGAAACCTTTAAGGAAAATGTCTATGATGATGGAATAGACGGTATAAAATATGTATACTATAACGAAAAGAATAAGGAGCATATAGCTGCTATAACAGAAAATCTTAAAAACTATAAAAAAGATCTTCTTATTACAGGAGAATTTTCATGGAAGTTTGCTGAGGATATAAGTGAAGGAGTGTATGATAGCGGGACAGACTACAATATAGTGAATAATCTTATTAAATACATGATAAATACAAATTCCAACTATAAGATGGGAAGTATAGAATTTGCAAGTAAGTTGAATGAAATATATAACAAATATTCAAGCCAGAGGTTTAACTTAACTCAAATATATCTCGGGTCCCTTGATACAGACAGAATATATAGTAGCATAATAAACCCCGATAGGGTATTTGACAGGAATAATCAGTCTAATCAGGGTTATCTTAATGTAAGGCCTGACCTGTATGACAGTAATGCAGTAAATAGATTAAAGCAGATGGTGACGGTGCAGATGATGCTGCCTGCAACTCCAGTGGTCTATTATGGAGACGAAAAGGGAATGTGGGGTGCCGATTCCCCAAGAAATAGAAAACCTATGATGTGGGATGACTATGCTCCTTATGAAAATGAAACAGATAGCTTAACAAAATATGATATAAATAGGCTTAGGGAGCTTTCTCCTATCCTTGAAATAAACGAAGTACAAAAGACATTATCTTATCCAGTGGAAAGTAATGTGGAGATAGAAACACTCTATAAGTTACTGCTGGAAATAAGAAAGGAGAATAAAGGACTTTTTAAAAATGGTAAAATGAGGGTATTGGAAGTATATCACGATCCTAAGACTAAAGGACGGATAGATGCAGAAATGCAGCATTATCTAAATGAGGAGAAAAGAAAGGCAAAAACCTATCAAAATAAGGATATCTCACCTCAATGGCCGAATATTGACTTCATAAGTTATGAAATATATGATGGTCAAGACTCCATGATAGTGGTAATAAATAATAGCGGAAATTCTTATCCAGTGGGACTGAATGTTCCTAAATTATTCGGTTTTTATAGAAATATGTTAAATAAGAAAGAAGCCTATTCTATTTCTGATAAGCGTATAGAAACAATATTGAGGCCTTACGAAGTAAAGGTTCTTTTCAGTAATGATAAAAATATTTTTGATTCCTTTAAAAAATAAGTTATACTAAAAAATTGAGGGGAAGTATTAAAAAAATTACTTTTATAAAAATACTTCCCCAAGTATCAAATTCTTTTCATAAAACATTTTAATATCTTGTTAATATATGTTCAATTTAAATAAAATAAAAAACTAGGGAAATAAGTATTTGTATAAGAATGTATTTTAAAAGATCGAGAAAGTATCGAGAAAATCTTATTTATGATTGGAATTTAAATTAATAAAAAATTTAATATCATTAGTTAAAAAATAAAAATAAAGTAAGCAGTAAAAAGGAGAAAAATAAAAAATAATAGAGAAAAACTTTATTTATTAATATTACAAATTTTTAAAAATGGCAAAGAGATAGAAAAAAGATAGGAGTGAAATTATGAAAAAAATTAGAATAATGTATATTGCTGTATTAATATTTTTTACTACGATACTTTTTTCAAATGCTGAAACTATAAAAAACTATGATGTAATTATTCAGGTAAATAGGGATAAAACCCTTGTAATAAAGGAAAAAATAGAATATGAATTTGATACTTTAGATAGAAGAGGGATTATAAGGGATATTTTTTACAGAAAGAAGTCCACTACCAGTGAACTGGGCAGATCCATTATAAAAATAAATGAAATAAAGAAAAATGGAAAAAAGGAAAAATATGAGACAAAATATCTCCTAGAAGGAAAGGAAGTTAAGATAGGAAACCCAAATGCAAATATAGACAGACTTTTAAATACATACGATATTACTTACACCCTTTATAATGAAATAGCTGAAGGGGAAGGAAACTACCAGATATATTTTAATGCAATACCTAATTTTTGGGAAGTTCCCATAGAAAATGCCCTTGTAACAATAAAATTTCCGAACGGACATCAAATAAGGGAGGAGGAAATTCGAAAGTTGGAGGTGTATACTGGAGCTAGTGGTGAAAAGGGGGAAAACTATGAGATAATACAGAAAAAAGGAGAGATTAAAATAAAGACGAAAAATCCTCTTTCTCAAAAAAATGGACTTACTGTTTTTCTGCTTACAGACACTGATTCTATAAATCCTACTACTGATGATAAAAAGAGAATCGAGTTTTATTTAAACCCTATGAAAAAAGCAGCACCTGTTATTCTTATATTTCTTGCATTATATTGTTTTATCACGTGGATAATATATGGAAGAGACCCTTCAAAAAGGAGTATTATTCCACAGTTTACTCCGCCTGAAGACATATCGTCAATGTATATGTACTGTATTGATAAAAAACTAAAAAAGAAACGTATTGATGGAAATAAATTAATAACCGTAGGAATATTATCGCTTCTTTCTAAAGGCTATATAACTGCAGAGGATGAGACGGGAGACGGAAAAAATGTAAAATATTTTTTAAATAGTACAGAGGAGATACCTTCAGAAAATGTAAAGGCTAAAAGGCTTCTCCCCTCTGAAAAAGAAGTGTTAAATAGTTTAAGTAAGAAAAATGGGATATTTTCAAAATCAACAAAAATTTATGATACTAAGATTTCTATTTCCAATGATTATGAGAAAAAATATGATGATGAACTGTATAATAAAAACACTATATTAAAAATTCCTGCGATATTTATAGTGTCATTTCTTATATTTTTAATACTTTTTAATTCAGAATCTGAAAACCCTCAACCTAAAAGAATGTTAATAGTTGTAATGACAGTTATTTTAACTGTAACGATATTATCATTATATATACATATTAAAAGAAAAATGATTTTAAGGGAAGGTACTAAGGCAAAGAATAAGCTATATTCCTTTGATAATGTAGGAAAGGTTGTAGCTATAACTACAGTAATAATATTATGTATTCTAACAGGTTTTATTTTTTCTGATATGAAGGTTGAATATGTTATTTCCATATTGTTTTCAGCATTATCAACAGGATTATTGATAGTATTGGATATCTTCGGAATAGGGAAGAAAATAATAGGGGTAATATTTAAAACGATAGGAATATTTTTTCTCACAGGTATGTTACTTTATTCTGATAATGGGAAGTACGGTTTAGCTGCACTATTTATATGTATAATTTATACAAGAATAATAGAAAGACTGACAGATAAGGGAATGAGATCAAAGGAAATTATAGATGGAATGAAAATGTATATGAAGACAGCTGAAGAAAGACAGATTATGCAGTTTAATGATGTAGATGAACTTGTAAACTTTTTTCGTATAATACTTCCCTTTGCAGTGGCACTCGGAATTGAAAATCAAGCTATAAAACAGATGGAGAAGCTCATTGCAAGATACAATTTCCTTCTTGTAAAGGAAGCATTATTACTGACAACATTATCAGTAAGTTTACAGAATGAGATAAAATCGGTATCAGGAAGAGTATATAATAACTTAAAAAAAACAGAACACAGAAATTCCAAAAATTCTTCAGGGGGAGGAGGCTATTCAAGCGGTGGAGGATATTCTGGAGGAGGTTCTGGCGGTGGAGGGGGAAGAAGCTGGTAAAATGGAATAAACAGGTATGGGTAAATGAGGGAAATAAAGTGGTGTAAATTTTATTTAACAAAGTAAACTGATAAGTTATTCTAAGTTGAATAACCGGCATAAGGGGTTATATCATAAGTATGAGATAACCTCTTTTTTAAAGATTAAAACTATTTTTGTAAAGTTAAAAGAAGACCGTTTCATAAAATTAGTCTTATGAGACAGTCTCTTTTTATTTTATAGTTGGGTAAAATGTGGTATAATAATAAAAAGATTTAAATTATTCATAAGGAAGAGTTCTCTTTACGAGTAATTTTATGTATGAGAACAAAATAAGGGGTGATTAAATGGCAAAAAATATAGCTGCATTTTTTGATATTGATGGTACAATTCATAGGGATTCATTGCTCATTGAGCATTTTAAGCTGCTTGTAAAGTACGAATTTATAAATATAGCAACATGGGAAAATAAAGTTAAGGAAAAATTTTTAAAATGGGATATTAGAGTGGGAAATTATGACGATTATTTAGAGGAATTGGTGGAAACCTATGTAGAGGCTCTGAAAAACTTTAGTAAGGAAGATGTGGATTTTGTTGCAAAAAAAGTAATAGATTTAAAGGGAGAAAGAGTTTACAAGTACACAAGGGAAAGACTTAAATATCATTTGGAAAAAAATCATAAGGTTATTATTATTTCCGGAAGTCCTGATTTTCTTGTGGGAAAAATGGCAGGAAAGTATGGTGTTGAAGATTATAGAGGTTCTACTTATGTGGTGGACAAAAATGGAATATTTACAGGAGAAGTCATACCTATGTGGAATGCCGAAAGTAAAAAGAAGGCAATTAAAGATTTTTGCCGGCAATATGACATTGATCTTGAAAAATCCTATGCCTATGGGGATACTACAGGGGATCTTACAATGTTTAAAAAGGCTGGAAATGCTATAGCAATAAATCCTGCGATGAAACTTTTAAAAAAGATAAAAAAGGATAGCAGTTTAAGGGAGAAAGTTACAATAATTATAGAAAGAAAAGATGTTATATATAAGGTAAAACCTGATGTGGAGATAATCTGACCTGAACACCAAAATACTGATTACAGCTATAAGAACTGTTTGAAAGATTTATTGTAAAACTGTCAAAGGATAAGGGGATAAAATTAAGAAAACATATAATTAGGAAATAAAAACTGAATTTATGAAATTTGAAATTACAAACCATAGAAAGAGAGGGAACAGACGTGATAGAAAATACAGACAGGAAATTAAAGATAGTTTTTCTAGATAGGGCTACTGCTGGTCCGATAGAATTAAAGGAAAGATTTTCAAAGTATGGAGAGTACATTGAATACGAAGATACCGAAAAGGAGAAATTGGAGGAAAGAATAAAGGATGCAGATGTAATTATTTTAAATAGGATAAGATTAGGGGAGAAAGAATTCTTAAAAGCTCCCAATTTAAAATTAATACTGATTACAGCCACAGGGTATAATCACATTGACATAGAAGCAGCCAATAAAAAAGGAATAATAGTAACTAATGTTTCAGATTATTCTACCTCTTCGGTGGCACAGCTTACCTTTACCTTTATTTTAGATGAATTGACAAAAATTAATGATTACAGCAGGGAAGTGAAGAAAAATAGATGGAATGAAATAACATATTCCAATAGGAATTATCCTCTTGAGGATACTGAAGGAAAAGTAATAGGGATAATAGGATATGGTAATATAGGAAAAAAAGTGGCGAAAATATCTGAAATGCTGGGTATGGAAGTCATGGTGTCAAAAATACCCGGACGTAGTTATGATTGTACAAAAGAAGAAATAAAAAGATATGATTTTGAGGAAGTGCTTAAAAAATCTGATATTATATCCATTCATGCCCCTTTGACAGAACTTACAAGAAACCTTATTAACCTTGAAAGAATGAAAAAAATGAAAAATAGCTGTATTCTTTTAAATCTGGGAAGGGGTCCCATTATAAATGAGGATGACCTGTATACAGCTTTGAAGGAGAAGATTATTAAGTCGGCAGCAATAGATGTCATGAGTAAAGAGCCACCTGCAGATAATTCAAAGTTATTTACCTTAGATAATATAACTATAACTCCCCACATAGCTTGGAAATCCTGGAAAAGTTTAGAAAGGCTCATGGATATGACAGAAAATAACTTGAAACTGTTTCTGGAAAATAAGCTGACAGGCTTAACATAATACAGGCAGAAAAATAAATTTGAGAGGTGAATTTAAAATATGTTTTCAAATACATTTAATGGGATAAAATTGGAATTTGAAGGACTTTATTATGGAGGAAATTATGACATAGAAGTTTTTTCAGATGGGAGGTTCTACTATTCATATATAGAAAACGACTCCATAGAAATTAAGAAGGGGTCATTCCAGATAACTCAGAAGGAAGTTATGATTTATGAAGAAATGATGGAGTATTTTGAATTCTTAAAAAATCAAAGAAATTATTTAGTTGACGAGTATAGTTTTGGAAATGGGATATTGGTTATTAATAAGAAAAACGGTAGAGAAGAGAAAATAAGGATGGGGAAGGAAATTATGTTTGAGTATTCTAAAATACTTATAGACAAGTATACCCCAAAATCAAAGGAAATATTCCTTATGGATACATATCTTACAGGAATAAGATACATAAGAAATTTTAACATAAAGATGAAATATGCTGATAAACTGGATTTGTTTCGTGAATTTAATGGGATTTCCTTAAATACAGTGGCAGTTTTTAATCAAAACAGAGAAAAGGTGGGATATCTTCCAAAAGAACAGAGTGAAGTTATAGCAAGGCTTATAGATTCAGGAAAAAAGATAGAGGCCATACCTATTCCTTTTGATGATGAAGTGGCTTTGAAGATTTATCTTATAGATTGATATATAGTATTA
>JBGXYD010000128.1:0-7043 GCA_041815005.1 Leptotrichia sp.
AAAAATATAAAATATTTATTTTTATTTGCAAATTATAAGTCTGCTCTAACAGAAGTCTATATCTTACTAGAAAAGCTTTTTCTATTCGTAAAAGTCTGTTAATGACATTAAAATCAAACTAAGACAAAACAAAGTCGTTTATACGGCAAATATTTGGGGATACTTCTTCTTGCATGATATTATTTATCTGGATAACAATCAAAATTATAAAGAAAGGTGTGTAAATAATGAAAAAAAGAATTTTATTATTATTGTCTCTTGCATTAATATTTGTTGTAAGCTGTGGAAAACATCCTGCTGTAAAGGATTTCGAAGATAGCATGAAATTTATTCAAAGTGCAGAATACGGTAAAAATGCCAATACGAACCAATTTCAAAATATGGGACTTACAGAGGATACTGTTAAAGCTCTTGTGAATGCCAGTAAAAAGATAACGTACAAGATAAATAAAACTGAAACTAAAAAGGATCAGGCAATAATAAATGTTACCATGAAAGCTCCTGATTTATCGGGACTCCAGAAGGAATTAATGCAGAAAATCACTTCTATTGATCCCAAGGAATTTGAAGGGAAAACTCAAGCTGAAGCTGAAAACATTGGAAAAGACATGGCAAACAAGCTTATAACAGAAAAACTTAATTCTGCTGATTTAAAATTTAAGGAAGAAACTTTTGATGTAATATACAGTAAAAGTGGAAACAAATGGATTCTAGATCCTATGGCAAACCTTACTTTTGTCAATATGACTTCCTTTGGGATGCTCAATCAATAATATTAATTTTGAAAAAATTCAGTACAAAAAATAATAATCTTAAGAATACAGGTGTTTTCGGATGCTTTCCGGAAATACCTTTTTTATATACTTTGACTTATTGATTTATCTATTGAAATAATATATAATTTGGTAATAATAAAAAACTATAAATAGAGGTGAAACTGTGAAAGAAAAAATTATCATTATCGACTTTGGATCCCAGTATACGCAGCTGATAGCAAGAAGGATAAGGGAAATGGAAGTCTACTGTGAAATTCTTCCATTAATCAATATTGAGGACATTAGGAGCGGAAAGGAACCTGTCAAAGGAATTATACTTTCAGGAGGCCCTGCTTCAGTATATGAGGAAGGAGCTCCTGCCGTAGATCCTGCCATCTTTGAGCTGGGGCTTCCTATCCTTGGAATATGTTACGGGATGCAGCTGATTACCCACTTAAATGGTGGAAAAGTTGAAAAAGCCGATTCACGTGAATTTGGAAAAGCCATTCTTGAAATTATTAACGAAAAAAATCCTTTATTTAAAGACATTCAAAAAACTTCAAGTATCTGGATGAGCCATAATGACCATATTACACAATTACCTGAAGGATTTGAAATAATTGCAAAGACTGATTCTTCCATTGCTGCAATTACTGACAACAATGGAATATATGCACTACAGTTCCACCCTGAAGTTGTCCATTCTGAATGCGGTACGGAAATTATATCAAACTTCGTATTTAATATTTGTAAATGTGAAAAGAACTGGAAAATCAGAAGCTTCATAGAAGAAAAGACTGAAATGATAAGAAGGACTGTAGGGGATGAACATGTACTCCTTGCCCTGTCCGGAGGGGTAGACTCCTCTGTTGCGGCAGTACTTATAAACAATGCCATAGGGAAGCAGCTTACATGCATGTTTGTGGATACGGGACTTCTAAGAAAGGATGAAGGGAAGAAAGTCCTCGAATATTATCAGAAAAACTTTGACTTGCATGTAGTTTTTGTCGATGCTAAGGACAGGTTCCTCAACAAGCTCAAAGGAGTGGACGAACCTGAAGCCAAAAGAAAAATAATCGGAAATGAATTTATCGAAGTATTTAATGAAGAAATAAGAAAGCTTAAAGGACAGGAAGGGGCAAAATTCCTTGCTCAGGGTACAATATACCCCGATGTTATTGAATCCCAGTCAGTAAAAGGACCTTCCCATACTATAAAATCTCACCACAATGTAGGGGGACTGCCTGAAGACTTAAAATTTGAGCTTCTGGAACCATTAAGGGAACTGTTCAAGGACGAAGTGAGGAAAGTCGGACATGAACTGGGGCTTCCTGATACAATAATAAACAGGCATCCTTTCCCTGGACCGGGGCTTGGAATAAGGGTCATAGGGGAAGTTACGGCTGAAAAGGTAAGAATCCTCCAGGAGGCTGACGATATATTCATAAATGCATTAATGGAAGAAGGTCTATACGGACAAGTGGATCAGGCATTTGTTACCCTGTTACCTGTAAAGACTGTAGGAGTAATGGGGGACCAGAGGACATACGAATACGTTGCTGCCATCCGTTCAGTAAATACCATCGACTTTATGACGGCAACATGGTCAAAACTGCCTTATGAGTTTTTAGGTGATGTAGCAAATAAGATTATAAATCAGGTTGAAGGAATTAACAGGATAGTATATGATATTTCCTCAAAACCGGCAGCTACGATTGAGTGGGAGTAAATATAAGTTTTGATTTAAACTTTATATTTATTGATTTGAAATACATTTTAAAAACTGATTGGTACTAAAAGAGAAAGAGCTGTCTCAAAATGATTAAAATTTTGAGTTCAGCTCTAGACTTATTCATTCGTTATTCTCCGTATATTCTTTTTGTCTTGTTTATCACTGTACTTATTCTCCTTATAACCATTCTGTAATCAGCTATATCTGTAGTATTTTTTAAGCTTCATAAATTGTATAATATATTGTGATAAATAAAATAGAAACTCAAGAAAAGCACCACACTCTTTTACTGTGTTACAATCCATCTTTGATGCAATTAGCATCTGATTTTTTGATGAAAATATAGAAAAAACAATCAAAATATGCTATAACCCGAGTTTCGGACTTTAAAATATAAAAATAGCTAGTAGTATCAATGCTTCTAGCTATTTTTTAGTGATATAATTCTTATGACATGATATTTATCTGCTATTATATCTGCATTTGGAAAATAGATAGATATCATATTCCTGAACTGCATGAACATGTTTATACTTACCTTCTTTATCTCCTTCGAATGAGGCAGAAGGAACTCTTTTATCGTTGATGTCTTCCTGTCCTTTAGAACATCAATCAGTTCACGGTTCTTATCATATATTGTCAGCTGATATTTCTCTTTACCTGCATTACCTTTAAATTCATCAAAGTATACAGTTTCATAGTCAAATTCCTTAGAAGGAATTCTGATGTCATTAAATATCCTCAACACTGTTGATATACTTGTGCCCTATTCCATGCCTATCTGCTTAAATGATTTTATTTCCTTAATCTTTCTTCTAATTTCCTTTTTTACTTCTTCAGATATGCTACAGTTCTTTTCTACGATATCCAGCTTTGAAGTTATTCTCTTTCTACACTTGGAACATATATATCTTTGTTTCTTAATGTGTAAGACAACTTTTTTATTCCCATAGCTTAAACTCCTTAGATCAACAACCCTGTAATCATGGATATTCATCTTTTTTCCACAGCATTTCTCTCTCTTATCTGTCCTGTCTCCAAATACATGATATATGTTACCAGTCAGTTCAACTTTTTTAATTTTTACATCTTTTATTTCGGATCTGAATGTGATAAAATTATTCTGCACAGCTACAAATTCCTTTCTTAGTTGTTTTTTGTCCAAAACATAATACTATAGATTGTTACCTATGCTATCTTTTTATTTCTTTTTTCACCCCCACACATATTATACAGCCTTTTTAATTAATTTTTAAATAAATAGTTTTTTTGATACATTTTTTACTTCTGATTAAAATTAAACCAAACAAAAATAATATCAAAAATAAAAAACATTTGTAATTTACTATTGCTAAACATCGTGTTATGGGATATAATACATTAACTAAATCATGTAACACCTAAAAAATAAGGAGGAATTTGAATGGAGGCTCTTAAAATCGCAAACAGCCTGCCTATGTGGATTGCATGTGGACTGGCAGTCCTACTAGTTATCATACAGGCGGTTATTTTTTTAAAAAATTCTTATGAAACAGGTAAAAAAATGGGAATTTCAGAAGAACAAATGAAAAAAGCAATAAAAAGCAGTACAATTACTTCAATTGGTCCTTCAATTGTAATATTAAGCGGGATGTTGTCGCTTTTAATAACAGTGGGTGCCCCTATGGCATGGATGAGGCTATCCCTTATAGGATCAGTGATGTTTGAATCTGTTGCTGCCGGAATTGGAACAAATGCTGTCGGTGTAAAACTGGGGGTAGATGAACTGACTCCAATAGCCTTGACAATGGGGGTCTGGACAATGGCTCTAGGATCTATAGGATGGATAATATTTGCGACTTTTTCATCAAGTAAAATGGATAAAGTTCAACGTAAAATATCTGGTGGAGACACAAACAAACTTATTATGATTTCAATTTCTGCAATAATAGGTGTCTTTGCAGCATTGGCATCACAAAATTTAATTGGAATTAATAAGCATGCATTAGCTTGTGTGTTGGGGGGGCTGATAATGGGTATCCTCATAATCATAGGGGAAAAGAAAAATATAAAATGGCTAAAGGAATGGAATCTTACTATAGCAATTTTAGCATCTATAATCATAACATCATTTATATAGGAGGAAAATATGGAAAAAAATAGTGAGTATTATGAAAAGGAATATATGCCTCGTATGCATAAAGTAGGAATAATAACAGGAGTTCTAGGTGTAATTGTATCTTTTTTCCCGGCAGTAGTTTTAGCTGTGGTTTACGGACTGTTTCCACCAATAAACGCCCTTATAATAGCCTTTGTGACAGCGGCATCTGCATTCGGAATATTATGGATTGTTGAACCTATATCATATTTCTCTGCATTGGGGCCTATAGGAACTTATATGGCTTTTTTATCTGGTAATATTTCAAATATGAGGGTTCCATGTGCAAGTACCGCTCAAATAGCAGCTGAAGTCGAGCCTGGAACAGAAAAAGGCTCTATAATAGCTGTAATTGGAATGGCAGTCTCTGTAATTATAAATATTTCTGTTTTAACTATAGGAGTAATACTAGGAAGTAAAATTTTGGAAATGCTTCCTCTTAAAATCAAGGAATCTCTTGGATATTTGCTACCTGCCCTATTTGGTGCATTGTTGGTCCAGTTTGGATTAAAGGCAAAAAAATTATCAACAGGAATATTGATTTTTGCAATTCTTATAAATATAGGGATAAATGGAGGGGTATTTAACTGGCTTCCAGGTTCCAAGTATTATTTGGGAATTCTTACAAGTGTGTTTGCTGCAATTGCAGTTACACTAATAACATATAGGAAAAACGAAGATAAAAAATAGCTTTGGAGGTAATTATGATAAAGAAGGAAATTTATAATAATGTACAAAGTCTAGAAAATTTATTATCAGAAATATGTAACACTCTTTGGAATAATCCTGAATTAGGGGGATTTGAAAAAGAATCGGCAAATTTATTTAGAAGTTTACTGGAAGAGGAAGGATTCAGTATAGTAAATGAGCCTAAGCTTGAACATGCCTTCTATGCTGAGTATGGAAAAGGAAAGCCTGTCATAGCAGTTTTAGGGGAATATGATGCCCTTCCACAGCTATCCCAGGAGATTTCCACTGAAAAGAAAGCTGTGAAAGAGGGGGCTCCGGGACATGGATGTGGACATAATCTTTTAGGAACGGCAACTGCCATAGGAGCTATAGCTGTAAAAAGATTTCTTGAAAAAAATAAGATACAAGGGACTATAAGGTTTTATGGATGTCCTGAAGAAGAACTCTTAAGCGGTAAAGTAAAAATGATATACCACAATATGTTTGAGGGTTGTGATGCTGCAATAACATGGCATCCTATGAGCTCAAACATGGTTTACGACAAAGCTTTCCTTGCTAATGCTTCCATGAAATTCCATTTTAAAGGGGTTACTGCTCACGCCGCCTTTGCACCAGAAAGGGGAAGAAGTACTTTAGATGCTGTAGAACTGATGAACATCGGAAGCAATTATTTAAGGGAACATGTCATAGACAAAACAAGGATACACTATGCAGTTGATACTGGAAACTTCCCGCCAAACATAGTTCCTGATAAGTCCAGTTCGTGGTACTTTGTAAGAGCTCCCCATATGAAAAATGTAAAAGATACTATGGAAAGAATTAAAAAAATAGCTCAAGGAGCTTCCCTCATGACAGAAACTGAAATGGAATTTAAACTAGACTGTGGCTGCTATGAATTTAAGAAAAATACAGCTTTTGCAGATTTAGCCTATTCCAATCTCCTTGAGGCTGAAAAGCCTGAATATACTTTAGAGGAAGAAGAGTTTTCAAAAAAATTACAAGAAACATTGAATAAGGAACTTTTAGAAAAAGAAAAAAAATTACTTGGTAATAATAGTGGAATGTATACCGGTGTCTGTAACAGAGAGCTTTGGGAAAGCTATGAACTTAACGGCTCTTCAGATTCAGGGG
This sequence comes from Leptotrichia sp., assembly GCA_041815005.1. Taxonomy (GTDB): domain Bacteria; phylum Fusobacteriota; class Fusobacteriia; order Fusobacteriales; family Leptotrichiaceae; genus Leptotrichia_A. The sequence continues at coordinate 6,446 of JBGXYD010000128.1, forward strand.
ATGTAAGCCAGATTATTCCTTCCTGTCTGTACACTACAGCATGCTGGCCTATTGGAGTAGCTCCTCATACATGGCAGGCAACTGCTTCAACGGGATCTTCTTTAGGAAAAAAAGGAACTCTTTATTCTGCCATGGTGTGTGCAGGAATAGCTTTTGACCTGTTTACTCAGCCAGAACTTCTTGAAAAAATAAAAAAGGAATTTGATTCTGAAAAGGATGGAGATGAGTACAGGCCACTGTATAGCGGGTAAAAACAGGTTGAAACCGTTCTAAATTTTTTTTAGAAAAGGCTGTCATAAAGTAGTCAAATACATAAACCATAGATTATGTAATGTATTGCGACAAATTTAAAATAAAATAGAAACTCATGATAATTTCGTGTTAAAATGTTAGTAACCACAAAAACATTAACGAAAGGAAATATATCATGAGCCATAAATATTTTACCATAAATGAAAGAAATAAACTAGAGAGTTTTACCCGAAGAAGACCGACCTGTCAAAGGTGAAAACAGAGGAACTGATAAGCACCTTAATGCTGATAAATTCAAGACCTAGAAAATGTTTAGGCTATGCAACACCATTTGAAAAATTTTTAC
>JBGXYD010000129.1:0-2820 GCA_041815005.1 Leptotrichia sp.
AAACATTTATTTTCCTAATTTTTTTTTGTAGAAAAAAATTATAAGAAAAAATAAAAAAATATATGATATAATTTAAAATAAATATAAATTTTGAAAGGAAAAATGAAGATAGGTATAGACAAGATAGGTCTCGCAATTCCCAAATATTTTTTAGACATAGCCGACTTGGCTGTAGGAAGAAATGAAAACTCAAATAAATTCATTAAAGGACTCATGCAGCTTGAAATGGCAGTTACTCCCCCTACACAGGATATAGTTACTTTAGGGGCTTCTGCTGCTCATAGTATATTAACTGAGGAGGACAGAAGAAAAATTGACATGGTAATTATCGCTACTGAAACTGGAATAGACCAAAGTAAGTCTTCTTCCATTTTTATCCATAGCCTGCTGGAAATACAGCCCTTCACAAGGTGCATAGAGCTGAAGGAGGCATGTTACAGTGCCACTGCCGGTTTAGATTTTGCTAAAAACCATATTGAAAGAAATCCTGACTCCTATGTTCTAGTTATTGCAGCTGATATTGCCAAATATGGTATTGGCACTTCTGGGGAATCAACTCAAGGGGCAGGAAGTTGTGCAATGCTTATAAAAAAGGATCCTGATATACTGATATTAAACAGTGACAATGTATATCAGACTAGAGATATTATGGACTTTTGGCGACCTAATTATTCTGTCTATCCTTATGTTGATGGACATTTTTCCACAAAGCAATATTTGGAATGCCTTGAAACTACATGGGAAGAATATTCTAGAAGAAATGGAAAAAATATACATAATTTCAGCTCCGTATGCTTTCACCTTCCCTTTCCAAAGTTGGGTCTAAAGGGTCTGAACCATATTATGCCTGAAAATATTGAAAAATCTAAGAAAGATTCGCTTTTAAAAAGCTTTCATTCCTCTATTCTTTATAGCCAGAGAATTGGAAATATCTATACAGGTTCTCTATATTTGGGACTTCTTTCCCTTTTGGAAAATGATTTCACCCTGAAGGAAGGGGACAACATCGCTTTCTTTAGCTATGGAAGTGGAGCTGTATGTGAAGTATTTAGCGGAACCATTGCCAAGAATTTCAAAAGTAAGTTACGTACTGATCGTATGAAGGATTTTGAAAATAGAAAAAGACTTACTGTTTTAGAATATGAAAATATGTTTTTCAGGGAAATATCCCCTGATTTGGAGGGAAATTATATATTCGATGAAATTAATGACAGCAGTCCATTTATTTTCGAAAAGATAGAAAATCATAAGCGTATTTACAGGAAAAATTCTTCTTCCAATGGTGATACTGATGAATAATGAAAATAAAAATTGTATAAGGAAAGAAAAAGACAGGGACTATACTTCAGATAAAAAGGAAGCGAAAAATAAGAAAAATCAAAAAATATGGATAGGATTTCAAAAAAAGGAAAGGATAAGCCGTATAGAAATTTTGGATAATAATGGATACATAAAGGAAGAAACAGCCTCTTTACTTTATGAAAATACTACCCTTCCTTATGGAATTGCAGAACAGATGACTGAAAACTGTATAGGAACCTTTGCCCTTCCCTTTTCACTTGCTCCTAATTTTTTAATAGATGATACTGAATATGTTATCCCTATGGTTACAGAGGAACCTTCTGTTGTAGCTGCCTGTAGTTATGCCGGAAAACTTATTTCAAGATCAGGAGGATTTAAGACTGAAGTTCATGACCGAAAAATGACTGGACATGTTACCCTGTATGATATTCCCGATCTTTCTCTTGCTTTGAAAAATATACAGAAAAATAAGGAAAAGCTTCTATCTATTGCAAATAATTCCTACCCTTCTATTATAAAGAGAGGAGGAGGTGCGAAAGATATTGATACAAAGATTTTTTTTGAAGGAAAAACTCATTTTCTTTCCTTTTACTTAACTGTAGATGTTAAGGAGGCAATGGGAGCAAATATTATAAATACCATGTTGGAAGGGGTAAAACCCTTTTTGGAGGAAATAACTGGAGGACAAGTCCTTATGGCTATTCTTTCAAATTATGCTATACAAGCCCTTGTAACTTCCAGATGTTGGATAGATATAAAATATTTAAGTAATAGTGAGGTAGAAGCTGTAAATATAGCAAAAAAAATGCACATGGCAAGTATTCTTTCCAAAGCCGATATTTCTCGTGCTGTCACTCATAATAAAGGAATTTTTAACGGTATTGATGCTGTAGTTATTGCTACAGGTAACGACTGGAGAGCTATTGAAGCAGGATCACATGCTTATGCCTGTAGGAATGGCAGGTATGAAGGACTTACCACATGGAATTTTAATGAAGAATCTAAAAAACTGGAAGGAAATCTCACCCTTCCTATGCACATAGCCTCTGTAGGAGGCTCCATAGGGCTAAATCCTACAGTAAAGGTTGCTTTTGATATATTACATAACCCTAATGCAAAAACCCTTTCTTCTATTGTTGTTTCTGTGGGTCTGGCACAAAATTTTTCTGCTCTCAAGGCTTTAGTTACAACAGGAATACAAAAGGGACATATGAAACTTCAAGCAAGATCTCTTGCCCTTTTGGCTGGTGCTTTTGAAAACGAAGTTAGCTCTGTTGTATATAGGCTTCTTATGGAAAAACATATGAACCTTACTGCAGCTAAAAATATTTTATCTGAAATTAGAAAAACTGATATAACTTAAATATAATTTTTTGATGGCTATATTTTTAAATAGATGTAGCTATTTTTAATTTATTATTTTTATATTTTTATTGTTCCCTCTATAAGTCTTTTTATCCCTATATTTTTTTTGCTTTACGGAAGATTTTTTTGACAATTAAAAGGGTTCACTTATAG
>JBGXYD010000130.1:0-8401 GCA_041815005.1 Leptotrichia sp.
TAATTGTACCTTAAAAAAAACAAATAGTCAAGTTATAAAACGAACGTTTTTTAAAAAATAAAATTATTTTTTTAAAATAAATCCAAATATAAGAGTTTTTTTATTATGACACAGAAAAACCACTATAAATACTAGCTTTTAGCTCATATCATAAAAATGATGCTATATAAAATATATATAAATAATTTAGTGACAAATATGGTATAATAATAATAAATTAGAATAACTTATTTAAAGTGAAAGGATATATATGAAAAAAGCTGTAATTTTAGATACAAGTGCTATTATGTACAGGACACATTTTGCTCTTATGGGAATGCGGAACTCAAGGGGACTTGCAACAGGGGCAACTTACGGATTTGTAAATACTCTTGAAGGGGTTCTTAAGGAATTTAATCCTGATTATATTGTGGCGTGTCTTGATATAAAAAGAAGTGAACTGAAAAGGTCGGAGGAGCTGGAATCCTATAAGGCACATAGGGAAAGTATGCCTGATGACCTTGTGGCACAGCAGGAATATATAATGGAAGTCCTGGAAGGATACAATATACCCAAATACAAGGTGGAGGGATACGAGGCAGACGACGTAATAGCCACCCTTGCCACAAAGTTTTCAGAGGACAGTGAAGAAGAAATAGAAGTATTTATAATTACTGGAGATAAGGATCTTGCCCAGCTTGTAAACGGACGGATAAATATAGCATTACTTGGAAAGGGGGATAAAAAGAACTCCCTTTTCAGATACATAAGAACCGATGAAGATGTTGTGGAGTATCTTGGAGTAGCCCCTAATAAAATACCGGATCTTTTCGGTCTTATGGGGGACTCTTCCGATGGAATTCCTGGAGTATCAGGAATAGGACCTAAGACGGGAGTTCAGCTTATAAGCCAGTATGGAAGCCTTGAAGGTCTTTATGAAAATATAGATGAAATAAAGGGAAAACGTAAGGAGAAACTGATTGAAGAAAGAGAAAATGCCTTTTTAAGCAGAAAACTTGCAACAGTCCATAGGGATATTGAAATGGAGTATGACAAGGAAAAGTTGAAGCTGGAGGAAAAGAATCTGGGAAAGCTCCTTGAGATATATAAAATCATGGAATTTAAGAAGTTTTCAGCTTTTATTGAAAATGAACTGAAAAAAAAGGGAGTACATAATGAGGACTTGAAAGATGTCTCCAAAAATTCAGAAATAAATAAGGGGGATATCTCTAATAATAACCAAATTAACCTGTTTGAAGGAATAGTGAATAAACCTAGACAGGAGGGGACAGCAGAAAATACCCATGATAAGGAGACTTTTAGTGAATCTGTCGGAGAAATTATAAAATGGGAAGATGCATTTAAGGTACTGGATGAGATGTCAAAGGAAGTTTCCATCTTTGAAAATGAACTGGGAATATCGGTTTCCTGCGGAAAACGAAATATAGTCCTTTTAAAGGAGGGAGAATTGGAAAAATCCTTAAAAGAGGGTATATATAAGGAGCTCAGTAAAAAAAAGATAATAGGCTATAACATAAAGGAATATATAAAATCAGGGATAAAATCAGATGAATATTTTGATGTGATGCTTGCCTGGTATGTACTGGGGACAGAAAGCTCACAGGATTTGGAAGTGATAATCTTTGCGGAACTCGGGGAAAACCTTGAAAAGTTTGAGGATCAATTTAAGAAACGTAAACTTACGGATGTAAGTAATGAGGAAAAGGCAGAATTTCTATGGAAAAGAGCATTTTATATAAGTAAGCTAAAACCTCTACTGGAAAATAGACTAAAGGATGAGGACTTGACAGGGGTATTTAGAAATCTGGAAAGTAGACTTGTACCCGTACTTGCTGAAATGGAACTGAATGGAATAAAGATAGACAAGGGGTATTTTTCAGAATATGAAATGAAATTGAAGGGGAAAATAAGAAATTTGGAAAAGGAAATATACTCTCTCGCAGAGGAGGAATTTAACATTGGATCTCCAAAGCAGCTGGCAGAAATACTTTTTGAAAAAATGGGAATTGAACCTGTGAAAAAAACCAAGACTGGATATTCCACAGATGTGGAAGTTTTGGAGGAACTGGCATTAAGGGGTATAGAAATAGCAGATAGGATACTGGAATATAGGGGATTTACAAAGCTGCTTTCCACTTATGTAGAGCCGATTCCAAAACTCGCAGATGAAAATGACAGAATACATACGACATTTAATCAAAATGGGACTTCTACAGGTAGGCTTTCATCAGTAAATCCTAATATACAGAATATTCCTGTAAGGACAGAAGAGGGGATAAAGATAAGGAAGGGATTTGTATCTGAAAAAGGATGGAGCCTTGTATCATTTGACTATTCACAAATAGAACTGAGAGTATTGGCAGAATTGTCCAAGGATGATAATCTTCTTTTGGCATATAGGAAAAATAGGGATTTGCATGACCTGACAGCAAGAAAGATATTCTTTAAGATGGATGAGGAAACAGTAAGTAGAGAGGAAAGAAGTATAGCAAAGGTAATTAACTTTAGTATACTTTATGGGAAAACCCCATTTGGCTTATCAAAGGAACTAAAAATACCTATAGCCGATGCCTCACAGTACATTAAAACTTATTTTGAGCAGTATCCAAAGGTAAAGAAATTCCTTGAAAGAATATTGGAAAACGCAAGTTTAAACGGCTTTGTGGAAACTCTGTATGGAACGAGAAGGTACATTAACGGAATAAATTCCTCAAATAAGAATCTTAAGGCACAGGCAAATAGAATGGCAGTAAATACAGTTGTTCAAGGTACGGCAGCCAATGTTATAAAAAAGGTTATGATAGAACTTTACACCCAGTTTAAGGAAAGGGATGATATAAGGATACTCTTACAGGTCCATGATGAACTTATCTTTGAAGTGAAGGAATCAGCTATAGAAAAGTATATGAAAGAAATAAAAGAAATAATGGAAAATACGGTAATCTTTGAAGATGTTAATTTAAGTGCGAACGGAACTTATGCTAAAAACTGGGGGGAACTGAAGTAGATATTGTAAAATAAATGTATTTTTTTGATTTTTCAAAAAGTACTAAAAAATTTTATTATGACTAAAATGACGGACTTTAACAAATGACAAAAATAGATATACAAAAGGAGAAATTTATAGTGCTTGATAATAGAAAGACAGATAACTATATGAAGGGGCTAAAGACGGGAATTGGAATAGGAGTGGCATATATCCCTTTTGGAATAACAATAGGACTTATATCAAAAGGGTTTGGAATGAAATTGGTGGCAGCTTTTCTAATGTCCTTCGGGATATATGCAGGAAGTGCTGAATCCATGTTCTTAAAAACAATATATGAACAAAATGCAGGATTCCTGGAGGTAATAATATCAATATTAATGATAAATTTAAGATACGTCTTATTAAATCTTGTGGTATATAGGCAACTTGACAGCAAAACTACATTATTTGAAAAGATACTGGCAGGGATAGGGCTTACTGATGAAACAGTGGCTTATGCCACGATAAAAAAGGAAAAAAATGCATGGTATATAATAGGATTAAATACTGTTCCTTATTTTTCCTTTGGGATAAGTACTGTAGTGGGTTCTCTTTTTGGAGGGCTAATCCCTGAAATGTTTAGGAATAGTCTTAGCTTTATACTGTATTCTGCATTTCTTAGCCTTCTTATAAGTGCCTTAAAGGACAGCTTTAAATATATGGAAGTAGTAATTATAGTTATTATAATGAAACTTGTATTTATGTATACTCCTATCCTCAAGGAAATAAGCGGTGGTTGGTCCATGATAATAATAATGATAGCATCTAGCCTGACTTATGCCTTGATGCATTATAGAGAAGAAAATCGTAATAATGGCAGGAAAACAGGAAAGGAGAAGCTATAAATGAATGATATACAGATAATACTTCTTATAATAATTACGACATTTATGACAGTTATGCTGAGGACTCTCCCACTTTTTGCAAAAATTCCTGAAAATAATCCAATAATAAATAAATTTTTTGAGGCACTTCCATATTCAGTCTTGACCCTGCTGGTATTTCCAGGAATATTCACTTCCACAGGGACAGGGATTTATGATATATTGAAAGTATTGCTGGGAATCGGAGTAATAACTTACCTTTCATTAAAGAAATATGGACTGGGGATTGTAATTGTCGCTTCCTTAGTTATAATCTTTGCATTGGATATTATAAAGATATTTTTATTAAAATAAAGATATGTTAAATATATAATTATAAAAGAAAATAAGATTATTTAAAAGAAGGAGAAAATAAATATGAATAGGGCAGTGGAGAACTATTTAAAAAATTTAAATGAAGAGGATAGAAAGAATGTGTATATAAGTAAATTTGCCTTTGGATATGAAGAGGAGATACAGGACAGATTGGCAGAACTTGTATTAAAGGGAGAAAAAAAAGCAACAACTTCCCTATATTGTTTGTATGACCTGGAAAATGAAAGGCTTCCACAAGTAGGAGACGTGAATATAATTTTAAACAGCAAGGAAGAAGAGGTTTGTGCCACAGTAAATACAAAGGTATATAGGATTCCCTTTAAGGATATAACAAAGGAATACGCATTTAGGGAAGGGGAAGGAGATAAATCTTTGGAATACTGGCAACAAGTACATATTAAATTTTTTATGGAAGAGTCAGAGGGAAAGTTTACAGAGGATATGGAAGTGGTGTGTGAGGAATTTGAACTGTTAAAATAGTTAATATTAAGATAAATAGATATATTTTTTTAAGGTTTAAAAATATCAAAATATTAAAAATATAGAAGGAGAATTCAGATGAAAAGGAATTTTAATGAAAAATGGTGGCATAGATCAGTGGTCTATCAGATATATCCCAAGAGCTTTAAGGATACAACAGGAAGCGGACAGGGGGATATAAGGGGAATAATAGAAAAACTGGACTATTTAAAGGATCTTGGGGTGGAGGTGCTATGGCTTACACCTATGTATAAATCTCCCCAACACGATAACGGATATGATATAAGCGATTATTATAATATTGATGAGAGCTACGGTACAATGGAAGACTTTGAGGAAATGCTAAGCGAAGCCCATGAGAGGGGTATAAAGATCGTGATGGATATAGTTGTAAATCATTCCTCAACTGAGAATGAATGGTTTAAAAAGTCTGAAGAGGGAGATTCTGAATATAAAGATTTCTACATATGGAAGGATCCTGTGGATGGGAAGGAACCTACAAACTGGCAATCAAAATTTGGAGGAAATGCTTGGAAATATAACCAAAAAAGAGGACAGTACTATCTGCATTTATTTGATGTAACACAGGCAGATTTAAATTGGGAAAATGAAAATGTAAGAAAAAAAGTTTACGAAATGATAAAGTTTTGGCTAAATAAAGGAGTAGACGGATTTAGGCTAGATGTTATAAACCTGATTTCTAAAGATCAGAGATTCCTGAGTGATGACGGAAGTGATACGAGGTTTGTACCTGACGGAAGAAGATTTTATACAGATGGACCTAGAATACATGAATTCCTGAAGGAAATGAATAAGGAAGCTTTTGGAGGAGGAGAATTGTTAACAGTTGGGGAGATGTCCTCCACAAGCATAGATAATTGTATAAGATATTCAAATCCTGATGAAAAGGAACTTTCAATGGTATTCTCCTTCCATCACCTGAAGGTAGACTATCCCAATGGGGAAAAATGGACGAAGGCACCCTTTGACTTTATACAGTTGAAAAAAATATTTTCTAAATGGCAGAAGGGAATGTATGAAGGAAATGGGTGGAATGCTACTTTCTGGAATAACCATGATCAGCCTAGAGCCCTTTCAAGATTTGGAGATGATAAAAAGTACAGGGTAGAATCAGCAAAAATGCTGGCAACTGTATTGCATGGGCTACAGGGAACGCCTTATGTTTATCAAGGGGAAGAGTTTGGTATGACTAATCCTTATTTTGATGATATAAGTAAATATCGTGACGTAGAATCAACAAATATGTATGAAATATTATTGGAAAAAGGGCTTTCCAAGGCAGAAGTACTTGATATACTGATGCAAAAATCAAGGGATAATTCCAGAACCCCTATGCAGTGGAATGATGGTGAAAATGCAGGATTTACCACAGGTACACCATGGATAGGGATTCCTGAAAATTATAAAGAAATAAATGCTGAAAAGGCTGTAAAGGATATGGATTCTATATTTCATTATTACAAGAATCTTATACAGCTAAGAAGGCAGGAGGATCTTCTAATAACAGGAAGATACGAAGATATTGATCTTGAAAATGAAAGGGTATATGCTTATAAGAGAGTAGGAGAAAATGGAGAACTGATAATAATAAGCAATTTTTATAAGGATAAAGTTGAGTTTAATGTTGAGGGACTTGGGCTGGAAAAGGCTTCCATATTACTGTTAAACTATAAAGAAGCTCCTGAATTAAAGGAAGGGAAGCTTATTCTTAAACCATATGAGAGTGTGATATTTAAGAAACAATAGAAAATTTTTTCTTGTGAAATTTTAATGTCTTTAGTGAAAAATAAAATAGTGTTGTTAGTAAAATGGAGAAAAATAAAAAATTTACTAAAGAAAGACTTTATAGGATTACAGACTTTTACAAATGATAAAAATTGAAAGTTATAAGGGAGATTGTCTATGAAAAAAATAATAATTATGATATTAATAATATCCCTATTGTCATCGTGTATTACAGGAGGAATAGGAATTGACAGTGGTGGAAGGGTTAGAGGAAATATAGGAGTACATACAGGTGGACCTATAAATGGAAATGTAAATCTTGATTCCGATGGAGATGTAAGTGGAGGAGTAGGGATAGGATTTTAATTTTATAAATTTTATCTATGGGAAGTATAGTAAAATAGATGAAAAAATAAAGAAACATGATATTAAAAATAAAGGAATAGGAAAAATAAATGAAAACAGAAATTTTATGCGTGGGAACGGAGCTTCTTGTGGGAGATATAGTAAATACCAATGCCCAGTATATATCCGAAAAACTTACAAATATAGGGATAGACCTGTATTATCAGACTACTGTGGGGGATAATTTCCAAAGGATGAAGGAATGCCTTAAAATAGCCTTTAATAGGGTAGATTTGGTGATTACTACAGGTGGACTTGGACCTACTATGGATGATATTACCAAGGAGGTTGTTGCTGACTTTTTTGGGGAAGAGCTTGAGGTGGATAAAAGATATTATGATAAAATCGTGGAAAGATACAAAATAAGGGGATTTGGAGATGAAATTTCAAGTGGGGGAGAAAAGGAGGCGTCAATAATAAAGGGCTCAAGGCTTATAGAAAATAATGTAGGGCTTGCTCCGGGATTTTTCTTTGAAAAGGATAACAGGAAAATAATAGTTTTACCAGGACCTCCTAAGGAATTGAGACATATGATTGATAATGAGGTGTTGCCTTTACTGAGGGAGTACTCTAATGATGTTTTATTGATGAAAACACTGGAAATAAAAGGGGTTCCAGAGGGAAGGATAGATGATAGGCTTAAGGATTATTTTAAGATGTCTAATCCTACAGTTGCACCTTATGCTAAAGAAGGGTGTGTACATGTAAGGGTTGCCATGAAGGGACGAAGGGATAAAATGGAGGATATAAATATTGAGATAGACAGGATTATAAGGGAGATAAAAGAGATATATCCACAGGCTGTAGATATAGAAGTTAAATAGATAAATCACAGATAAAAAAGGAACTATCCTGATTCATTAGGATTAGTTCCTTTTTTCTATTGGGTAAGGTATTTGTTTTTGATATTACTCTAGTGTAAAATCCATTATTGTAACTCTTTTACAGTAATAACTATTTTTTTATAAGAGTTATATTTATTTCACTATCTTCGAAGGCATTACCATTTATAAAGTTTACACCGTCAAATTTTAATATATCTCCAGGCTCCAGTATATGCCTTTCAGTCTCATTCAGGAATATTTCCATTTTTCCCTTTAAAACTGAAAATATTATGATCTCAGTTTCGTGATTGTGAGAAGGAATCTTACCCCCTTTTTCCACTACTTTTTTTACAACCTTAAAATTCTTATGGGAAAAAGCTAATCCTGCTTCTTTTTTTACTTCTCCAAACATTTATATCATCTCCTTGTTTTATTTTTTAATATACAATATTTTATTGTTTATTTCTGTAACTTGTGTTACATAATTTAAGAAATTTGTATAAAGAATTTTTAAATGGAATTTTATTAAATTAAAGTAATAATAACGAATAATAGAAATAAAGGAAAATACAGATAAGCTGTATTTTAAATAAATAAAATAAAGTGAATATAGAGTTTAGAAAGTTGAAAATTTTGTGATATGGACTAACTCAATATAGAAGAGGACTAAAATGAAATGATAATTTTATATATTCTTTTATACTTAAACTTTCTTAAAA
>JBGXYD010000131.1:0-21447 GCA_041815005.1 Leptotrichia sp.
AATGATAATGAAGGTTTTTATGTTATAGAAAATGATACATTAATTACTGAAATTTCTATTCGTGAATCTCCTAGATATGCACCATTCATACCTTTTGATATGTTATATATAAGTGATTTTAATTATTTTTTGAAACTTATAGAGATAAATCCATATTATTAAAAGGTACTGTCTCAAAAAGAACATGTACCAAAAAACTGGACAATAAGAATTGAAAAGTTTGGAGGTACATTTTTAAATGGGAAGAAAAATTATATTTATTAAAAATAATAACAGCTTGATTTAAGTTATTAATAACTTTTTTAGTTAGAGAAAAAATATATTCATAGGAAAATGTGACTTATTAAATTATTTTTCTTTGGGAGAGTATCATGCATCAAATAATCAGTGTACTAATTTTTAAAAAGTTTAACCTGAGATAAAATAAAATATACTTATCAAGACGAATTAAAAAAGATTAATTTCTATATTAAAATAAAAGTTAATTTTTTTTAATAATATTTTTTACAATAATTTGAAACGAAAGATTTTTTTTTCGTTGCAAAATGAAATGATAAATGGAACGAAAAGCTTTTCGTTGCAAAAATATTGGAAATAAAGTATAATAGATATTGAAAAATTTGATATAAAAATAAAGGGGAGTGAAATGAGAAAAGAAAATAAAAATTTAGAATTTAAAGGAAAAATATCAAAGAGTTATTTAAAAACGATTTCTGCTTATTCTAATTATGATGGTGGAAAAATAATTTTTGGAATAAATGATGCTGGAAAAGTTATAGGAGTAGAAAGAGTAACAGATGTTAAACTCAATATTGAAAATACTATTAATGACAGTATTAAGCCTAAACCTGACTATACATTGGAAATTAAGAAAATTGAAGGTAAAAATTGCATAATTTTAAGTGTGCAAAGAGGAAATTTTCCTCCATATTATTATAATGGCAAAGCTTATAAAAGAAATGATACTTCAACAGTTGAAGTGGATAGAGTTGAGCTAAATAGATTAGTTTTACAAGGAAGCAATTTAGATTATGAAGAAATCGAAATAGAAAATACTGATTTAAAATTTAAATTTTTGGAAAAAAAATTGAAAGAAATAATAGATATTAAAGAATTGAATTTGGATATATTGAAAACTTTAAATTTGTATAGAAATAAAAAATTCAATATTGCTGCGGAACTTTTCGCAGATAATAACAGAAGAAATTTTTCAGGAATAGATATAATTGTTTTGGGAGAAAATATAAATAAAATATTATTTAAAGAAAACATTGAAAAAAAATCTATACTTGAACAATATTTTGAAACTATCAGTATATTTGAAAAATATTATGAATACGAAGAAATATTAGGATTTGAGCGTATCAAAAAAGAAAAAATATCAAAAGAAGCTTTTAGAGAGGCTCTTGCTAATGCAATAGTGCATAGACTTTGGGATATAAATTCAAATATAAAAATAGTGATGTCAAATGATAAAATTGAAATTATTTCTCCAGGTAGTTTACCACAAGGGATATCAGAAAATGAGTATATGAAAGGATATATTTCAATTTTAAGGAATCCCGTTATATCAAATATTTTTTACAGACTAAGAATAATTGAAAAATTCGGAACCGGAGTAATGAGAATAAAATATGAATACAGAGAAAGTTTTACAAAGCCAATTTTTGAAATAGATGAAAATAGTATAAGAATAACTTTACCAACAATTGAAATAACACCTATTAATTTAGTAAATGGAGAAATAAAAGTTTTTGAAATTCTTAAAAAATACGATAAATTAAGCAGAAAAGAAATTGAAGAGTTATGTAATTACAATAAGTCAAAAACTATTCGTTCAATAAACAGCCTAATAAACAAAAGTATCATTGAACAAGTTGGAAAAGGGCGTTCAACAAAATATCAATTGAAAAAAAGTTGAAAAAATTTAAAAAATAGAAGATAGATAAGTAAGAAATATAAGTAGTAGTAATAACTTCTACAACAATATCGGAGTAACTAGGATTTAGTAAGTCAAAATCAAGACTGACTTACCAAGGTATACAACTACAAGGCGGGACATTCATCTACAATAATGTGGAAAACGTTCAAAAGGAAGCTGTGGAACTAAGGAACAGCTACAGCTCTGAAAATTCAGGATTTGAAGTAGGAGTAAGTGCAGGAATAGGTTCAAAATCAAGCCGGGTGGAATAAGTGCAAATGGGATACAAAATTCAGTAAATGTAAGCGGAAGCAGGACAAATGGAGAAAGAGCCTATTGTAGATAACTAGAGTACATTCATTTTATAATTTATTAATATTGTTAGGAATTTTAAAAATTTAACTTAATTTTTATACTTTTAAATAACCGTTGTTGCAAAGGGTGGCAGTTATTATTAACTTATCTTTATTTATAATACTAATTTACAACAGGTGTAACAATAAATATAACTTATACTTGCTATTTAAAACTTATATTTTACAAATTGTTGAAAGTAGGATATACTTGTTTCAATAAAACAATAAATTAAATTGGGAGTGATTTTAAATGAAAAGACAAACTTGGCTATGGTGGCAGATATATTAACAATATAATATTTACCAATCGGCTGGAGTTTATATATTTTAAAATTTGCCCTGTATATAACTATATATAATAACAAAAGACATTGGATTTCTTTCAATGTTTTTTTATTAGGTGCTCTGAACCGTCTTTGGACATATTTTCAGAGTTATTTTTTTTAATGAATGAAATAGTCAAGTACTTTTAAAAAAAGTAAAGAATATCGAAAAATTTTATTTGTGATTTTTAAAAATAACAGTTAATAAATAAAAACTTAGGAGGAATTATGTTATTAAAAGAACCTATCCATTACTATTCCCTTATAAGGGAGAAATATAAAAATTCATATTTAGCAGAGGATACGTTACAGATTATAATTGGTATCGACTGCGATTATATAGACTCTTACACCTATAATTACAAGACATTGGAGCAATACTATAATATTCATAAATCAAAACAGCTAGCTCCATTTGCAGGACTGTTTGGAGTTTTTTCCTATGAAAGTATGCATTTTTTTGAAAATGTGGACTCTGTAAGTAAAGAGCAGTATAAATTTCCGAAATTTTTATTTGCTGAAGCAAAAGCCTATATTCATTATTCAAAAATAAGTAAGGAGTACTCTTTTTATGGCAATGAGGAGAAATATTTCTCTGTACTGAAGGATGAATCTTTATCAAAAAATTCTGAAAAACTTGATGAATATAATGAAAATGAGTTTTTTTACAGTATAAAGACCGACTTGTCAGAAGAAAAAAAACATTATTGTGCCATGATTGAAAAAGCTAAAGAATATATTAAGTCAGGAGATATATTTCAGGTAGTTTTAAGTGAACAGCTAAAAATCGAGACAAATATGGATTCTCTTGATTTTTATAAATATTTATCCGTTGCAAATCCATCTCCTTATATGTTTCATTTTCCCACAGTATACGGTGATGTAGTAGGTTCAAGCCCTGAAATATTAGTGGATATCTTTTCAGATAATATTTATATTGCTCCCATCGCAGGAACTAGACCTAGGGGAAAGGATGCAAATGAAGATGAAATTCTGAAAAAGGATTTATTAAATGACGAGAAGGAATGTGCAGAACATAGAATGCTGGTGGATCTTGCCAGAAATGACATAGGAAAGGTCGCAGAAAAAAACTCTGTCATTGTAAAAAATTTAATGGATATAAAATACTACCAGCATGTTATGCATATTGTTACGGAAGTATCAGGGAAAAAGCGTCATGATTTAAGTATATTTGATGTACTGGCTTCATCTTTTCCTGCGGGGACACTGAGCGGATCCCCAAAAATAAGGGCAATGGAAATTATTTCAGAGCTTGAAACCTTTAAAAGGAATATTTATGGGGGAGGAATAGGATTTCTCCACTATAATGGAAATATGCAAATGGCAATTATTATAAGAACGGCATTTTTTGAAGCATTAAATGACAGCCCCTTTAAAAATGATGAGAAATCGACATTGGATAATCCTCAAAAGGTATACATTCAGGCAGGTGCCGGAATAGTATATGATTCCAAAAAGGAAAATGAATATGCTGAAATATGCCATAAAAGGGCATCTGTAGTAAATGTATTTGAGAAAAACTGTAAAAAACAGGTATCTGATAAAATTATAAAGGAGAAAAGGGAGGTCGAGTAAAATGATATTAATAATAGACAATTACGATTCTTTTGTATTCAATATAGAACAATATGTAAAGGGGATGACGGAGGAAAAAGTAATTACGGTGCGTAATGATAAAATTACTTTAGAAGAAATAAAGAAATTAAATCCCGATAGAATAATCCTGTCTCCGGGACCGAAACATCCTAAGGACAGTTCTGTATGTCTGGATATATTAAATAATATTGAAAATATTCCTATTCTCGGAGTATGTCTGGGACATCAGGCTATAGGCTTTGTATTTGGGGCGAAAATAAAGCAATTAAAGCAGCCAATACATGGGAAAACCTCTAAAATTAAAATAATTTCCCAAAATTCCTCATTATTTAAAGATATTCCAGAAGAATTTAATGTTATGAGATATCATTCTTTGTATGTGGACAGTGAAAATCTGCCTGATAACTTAGATATAACGGCTGTTTCTGAGGATGGAACAGTAATGGGGATAGAACATAAAAGAAAAAATATATTTGGAATACAGTTTCATCCTGAATCATTTTTTACTGAGCATGGAAAATCAATCCTGAAAAATTTTATATTTTTAAATTCTGATAAAAGAAATGAGACAAAAAAGGAAACAGTCCCATTAATAAAATATTTGAAAAAATTGCAGGATAATATACCACTAGTTGATAACGATTTTAAAGAAATATGTGAAATAATAGCCAGTAAAAACTATAATATTATTCAGCTTGGAGCATTGTTGGTGCTGATTTCTGAAAAAAGTCTGTATCCTGAATCACTTACCTCCTTTGTCAAAAACATACTGAATTACAGTAATACGTTTGAAGATGAGGCCCCTATGATTGATGTATGCGGTACGGGGGGAGATGGATTTAAGACAATAAATATTTCCACAGCTGTGGCATTTATAGTTTCGTCTTTAGGGGTAAAAGTGGCAAAACATGGGAATAGAGCTATTTCCAGCAAGAGTGGAAGTAGCGATGTTCTTGATAGACTGTCTATTCCTCTCGAAGATTCCATAGTTTCCCAACTGGAAAATCTGGAAAATAAAAATCTTGCATTTTTCCATGCCCCATTTTTTCATAAACTGGTGGGGGAAGTAAAAGAGGTTAGGCAGCAGTTGGGTATAAGAACAGTATTTAATATATTGGGACCGCTGCTTCATCCTAATAGAAACCTAAAATATCAACTGGTAGGACTTTATCATGAACCAGTACACAGGCTTTACGCTGAAACTTTACGGCTACTTGGAAGAGAACATGCTCTTGTGGTTCGTGGAAATGACGGACTTGATGAAATTACCGTTTGTGACGATACAAAAATAATAGAAGTGAAGGGGGATGAAATACTGGAATATACTGTTTCACCTGAAACATTTGGATTTAAACGGGCCTTTCATTCTGAAATAGAAGGGGGAACACCGGAAGAAAATGCCCAAACACTTATAAAAATACTGAAGGGGGAAGAAAAATCAGCAAAATTCGACATTGTAATATTAAATGCCATGTTTGCACTTTATACTGCAAATATTGTTGATCATCCGGCAAAAGCAAAAAGCATTATTCTGGAAGCTATAAAAGACGGAATAGTTTATAATCACTATAAAAATTATATTTCAAAAATTTAAAATTTATAAGTTATTTTATTTAAATCTACAGGATTAGAAAACAAAAATTTTTAATAAAATCAATGATGTATCAATATGAAAAAACTATAAAACATCATAACAGTTAATGAAAGGAAATTTTATGGATATATTAAAGGAAATAAAGATGGAAAGAGATAAGCAGCTAGAAAGAGAACTAAAATCTTTTTCTTCCCCTTCTCTGAAAAAAGCCTTAAAACAGCCGGGAATACAGATTATAGGGGAAATAAAAAGAGCTTCTCCTTCAAAGGGACAGATAGCTGATAAGGAGTTTAACCTTTTAAATCAGGCAAAACATTATATTGATAACAGTATTTGTGGCTTTTCAATATTGACGGAAGAAAAAAATTTTAAAGGGGACAATGAGTTTATTCAGGTAGTGAGAAGGAATTTTCCCCAAATTCCGGTTCTTAGAAAAGATTTTATTTACACCCCTTTTCAAGTGGCACATGCAAAATTTTTAGGAGCTTCTGCAATACTGCTAATAGTGAGAATGCTAGATGACAAAACACTTCATGAGCTTCATAAATTGGCACATGATTTGGAGCTTGAGGTATTGGTGGAAATTCATGATGAAACTGAGTTAGAAAAAGCACTAAAAATTCCCAACTTAGAAATACTGGGTATCAATAACCGTAACTTAAATACTTTTGAAGTTGATATTACTACAACTGAAAAGTTGGCAAATAAAATTCCGAACAGTTTAAAGGAAAATCTTATTTTAGTGGGAGAAAGCGGATTTTTAACTAAGGAAGACTTAAAGTATGCAGAAACACTTAATATTGACGGTCTTTTAATTGGGGAGGCATTAATGAAAGGAAACTTATTTTAGTTTATAATATACTATCTATAATATGGGGGATATTATATGGAATATTTTAAAGGAGATGATAACTTTGGCAACAAATAATAGGAATAATATCCTGCTTAAAATCTGTGGTATCCGTTCCCTTGAGGAAATAGAAGAGCTTAAAAATCTTGAGATAGACTTTTTTGGGTGTATTTTTGCTCAAAGCCCAAGACGGGTAGATATAAATTTAGCAAAAAATATATCTGATATAGTTCATTTTAATAATAAGAAAACAGTCGGAGTTTTTGTTAATGAAAGTATAGAAAATATAGTGAGTATAGTAGAAAAAACAAATATTGACAGAATACAGCTTCATGGAAATGAAACTCCTGAATACTGTAATAAACTTTTAAAGGAAGTACAAAAAACAAATTATGGAAGTGATGTAAAACTTTGGAAAGTTTTTTCCGTAAAAAACCAACTTCCTGATATGACCTCCTATCTTCCCTATATTGAATATCCGTTATTTGATACAAAGGGAGAAAATAAAGGGGGCAATGGGATAATATTTGACTGGAGCATATTAAAAGAACTTAAAAACCAAAAATTTATCCTTGCAGGGGGATTATCAATAGAGAATATTGCCGAAGCACTTAGATACAATCCTTCCATACTGGATGTAAACAGTAAGGTGGAAGTGAATGACAGAAAAAATAAAAAAATAATCGAAGAAGTAATAAATATAGTAAAAAAATAAAATTATTTTAGAAAGGAGACGATATTAATATTAAAATTTAAAATGGAAATATAAAAGGAATCTATATGTTTATTATAAAAGAAATTTTAATATTTTATCTTAATATAGCTATGAATAAGAAATCTTATTTTGGAGAATTTGGAGGACAGTACGTTCCTGAAACTGTTATGTCAGCCCTTATAGAATTAGAATCGGCATACGATGACTTAAAAAATGATGAGGGTTTTTATAAAAATTTCAATGATTTATTGAAAAATTACGTTGGAAGAGAAACCCCCCTTTACTATGCAAAAAATTTAAGTGACTATTATAATCAGGACATTTACTTAAAGAGGGAGGATCTAAATCATACTGGAGCCCATAAAATAAATAATGCTTTAGGACAGGTTCTTCTTGCGAAAAAAATGGGGAAAACAAAGGTTATAGCTGAAACAGGAGCGGGACAGCATGGAGTTGCCACTGCCACTGCTGCAGCACTTTTAGGGCTTGAATGTGATGTCTATATGGGGGCTGTTGATATAAAAAGACAGCAGTTAAATGTATTTAGAATGGAACTTCTAGGGGCCAGGGTAATTTCTGTTGAGAATGGACTGAAAACCTTAAAGGAAGCCACAACAGCGGCAATTCAGGCATGGGTGGCTGAAATTGAAAATGTATTTTATGTCATCGGTTCAGTTGTAGGGCCTCATCCTTATCCTATCATAGTTAGAAACTTCCAGTCCATTATAGGAACTGAAACCAAAAACCAGATAGAAAAACTAGGAAAACATGCTGATCATGTAATAGCGTGTGTTGGTGGTGGAAGTAATGCCATAGGTATTTTTTCAGCCTTTATAGAGGACCATTCTGTTAAACTATATGGAATTGAAGCGGGAGGACACGGAATAGACACTGATATGCATGCTGCGACCCTTACACTTGGAAGTGAGGGTATAATACACGGCATGAAAACCTTTGTCCTACAGGATAAATACGGGCAGATAAATCCTGTTCATTCTATTTCCGCAGGACTTGACTATCCAGGGGTAGGACCCGAACACTCACATTTATTTAAAACTAAAAGAGTCTCCTATTTTCCCATAAGTGATAAGGAAGCGATGGAAGCATTAATTCTTCTTACTAGAAAAGAAGGGATTATACCGGCAATAGAAAGTGCCCATGCACTCGCATATTTAGAGAAACTGTGTTCCGGTCTTTCAAAAAGGGAAACCATTATTGTAAATATATCAGGTAGAGGAGATAAAGATATGCACACTGTATTTTCAGTGCTGAAGGGAGAGGATATCAATGAATAAAATAGATGTGTTATTTTCTGACAATAAAAAGAAAAATATAAAAACAAACATAGCTTATATTGTGGCAGGCTATCCAAATATTGATTTTACAAAGTCATTCCTGCTAAATCTTGACAAAACTTCCGTTGATTTACTTGAAATAGGAATTCCGTATTCTGATCCCCTTGCAGACGGAAGTCTTATTTCGGAAGCATCATTTAAAGCTTCCGAGGAAGGAATAACTACAGACAGTGTATTTAATCTTCTGATGGATATTAAAGATAGCATTACTAAACCTTTGGTCTTTTTAGTTTATTATAATCTCATATTTTCATACGGTATAGAAAATTTTATAGAAAAATGTATCCAAAGCAATATACAGGGGCTTATAATTCCTGACTTGCCCTATGAAGAATCAGAAGACATATTTAGGAAACTGTCTGATAAAAATATCAGTCTGATACCTCTAGTCAGTGTTACTTCTGAAAATCGGATAGAAAGGATAATTTCTCGTGGCAGTGGATTTATATACGCCATTGGTTCTCTCGGAGTTACAGGAAGTCAGCATATTGATTTAAACAGGCTTGAAAACTTTATTGAGAATATTGAAAAAAAATCAGATTTACCTGTAGCTCTAGGATTTGGAATAAAAAACAATGATGATGTAAATACCATGAGAAAGTATGTCGATGGAGTTATTGTGGGAACCAGTATCGTTTCACTGACTTCTTCCAATGACCTAGAAACAGTTATTGGAGAAATCAATAACATTTTTAGGCAAAAAAAGTTGAATAAATACAAATAAACAGTCTTTATGATAAAATATCTTTTTATTTAACAATATATAAGCCATATGAAGTTAACAGAAAACTAAAATTCTTACTATAGAATAATATTACTAAAAAAAGCTAGAAGTGTTGTTACTACTAGCTTTTTTATATTTTTTCTTTCCAAAACTGAAAAAAGGGGTAGAATTAAGTTTTTATATAATACTTTAAGAGTCTCACTTTAATAAATTAGAAACTATAGTGAAACCTATATAAATAGAACCTCAAAATATAATATTTTTTTATGAAAAACTTAGATCAAAAGTTTATATTTTTAATTATAAAGTAAAGTTATAGTTTTGTTTTAAATAGGTTTTACTATATAAATAAATCTAAATTATTATTTCAAAAATTCCTTTGCGTACTCTGCCATAACAACAATTCCCCTGTCTAAATAGCTTTCGTCTATATCAAATTTTGGATTGTGATGTGGCCAGTATTTTCCGTCCACCTCAAGTGGATTTTGGATAAAGAAGAAAGCCCCCGGTATTTTTTCAAGATACCATGCAAAATCCTCTCCTCCCATTACAGGGGCCTTCATTTCCTCAACAGTTCCAGGATATAGTTCTTCTGCAATTTCCATAAGTTTGGTGGTTACATTTGCATCGTTAACCAATGGAGGAGGCTGGTAAAAAAATTCATATTCAGTATCACATCTAAAGGCTTTAGCTATGCTTGAGGAAATTTCATTTACCCTGTTGTTAATGTATTCCCTCGTTTCATTTTTTATAGCCCTTACTGTACCTTCAATTTCAACAATTTCAGGAATGATGTTAAAGGCACTTCCACCATGAATGCTTCCTATGGTAACAACAGCAGGTTCCACCGGATTAATCTCCCTTCCAAGTATTTCTTGTATCCCTGCAATAATATGTGCTGCAGCTACAACAGGATCCTTTGATGCATGTGGATAAGCTCCATGTGCCCCCTGACCTTTAACCTTCAAGGTAAATTTATCCATACATGCCATCATGGAACCTTTTGAAAAAAGCATAGTCCCCTTCTCAGCTTCAGGATATATCATGCCCACATGGATCCCTATGATTTCGTCAACGTCATCAAGACCCCCCTTTTCAATAATTCCTACAGATCCGGTACCAAGTTCTTCTGCAGGCTGAAATATGAACTTAACTCTTCCGTTTAATTCCGCCTCCCTTTCCTTCAAAAGTTTACAGACTCCTAGTAATCCGGCAGTATGGGCATCATGTCCACAGGCATGCATATTGTTATTTGTAGATTTAAATTCAAGGTTTGTAAGTTCCTTTACAGGAAGAGCATCCATGTCAGCTCTTATGGCTATGCATTTTCCAGGTTTTTCTTTATTCAGGTAGGCGATTACAGAACACTTGCTTCCTACATTTGTATCGTATTCGATACCCATTTCATCAAGTCTGTCACAAACAAATCTGACAGTATTTTCTAGCTCATATCCCACTTCAGGATATTTGTGGAGATGTCTTCTCCATTTTATTACATCATCAATTATATTTTTTATAGAATCTTTAATTTCCATGGTTTTCTCCTTTCTTCTTTTTATATGAGTGATCGGCAAAAGCATATACTACAGTTATAAATATTAATCCAGGTATAAGTATATATGGTGGAATGTTAAAAAACATAAAGCAGATAAAGGCAACAAATGTTGCAACAGAGCTATATTTTAGATTTTTTATTGCATTCATTCCAAACATCGCACCAAAAATAGCCGGGGTAACATACTCTAAAGCCTCCAGAACTATTGGAGGAAAAAGTTTCATGAGCCATGCCCCTCCTATTGCAGCAATGGTAACCACTATTATATTTGTGACTATCGAACCTGCTATACCTAGGGTTGATACAAGTTCCGCTTTTTTTGTTCCAGGTATAGTACCGACACTTTCTTGTGCAATGGCAGAACAAGGAACTCTTACATTTCCTATATTACCTGAAAGGCAGACCATATATGTACCTGGAAGACCCACAAGAGGGTAGTAGGAAATAGGTTCGATTATAGCATATATAAGATATATGGAAGCGATTAGACCCCATCCTGTGAGTATATCATTAAGAGGGGGAATTACCCCGTAAATAAACCATACTGCTAATGACGGAATAAAACAAAGGGGTACAGCTATAAGATTTGTAAGTTTTCCGTATTTTATTATTGGCTTTGTAAAGTTTTTTTCATATTCTTCCCTGTTATATTTTTCCATACTACACCCCCATAATCGTTTTTTTATAGATAACTGCTGCAGCCATTCCTATTACCATAGCAATTCCAAGTGTGTATTCCTTAATTTTTTTATTTTTCTGTCCAATTTTTTCAAGAATTGCCATAGCTAAAGCTCCAGAAGCAACAGCAACAAGGATAGGAGTCTTTCCCTTTGTCATCCCCAGCTTTACCTGATTCATAAATAAGTAGCTGAATGCCCCTGCCATAGCTGAGACCATAAGAATTCCAATTTTTTCAGGACTTCCCCCTGATATTTTCTTTGTAATAGTGTCAAGTCTGTCTGAAAAAAGAGCAGATGTTATAAGCCATGCACTTCCATTTAGAGCCATAACCCATGTCGCATTTGCAAAGTTAAGAATATTATAATCTGAACTCGTGAGCTCCATTCCTTGTGCCTTTGCAGCCATCTGGGCAGCTGTAAGTTCAGTAGAGGCAGCACCTATAATCGAAAGTCTCATCCATGCGAGGGGAGCTCCTATAACAGCCATAAGACCTAGCATGACCACAAAAACTCCCATAGCAGGACCGATTGCTGAAATGGCACCTGTTTTAAACGCTTTCTTTGCTTCCTCATCACTAAGTCCTACAATTTTTCCAGCTTTTCTTGCTTTTCTAGAAAAAATAACAGCTTGTATGAGGACAATAAGTGCAACAGGAAGTGCTGAAAGCCATAAAAACCAAGAGTTTGCAACATTTAGATAATTTGATAAATTTTCCATGATAACCTCCTTATAATAAATGTTTATTTAAGTTACAATATATCTGTAGTGAGACAAGCTGTATAATATACAATATGCTTATATCTTATTTTACCTTGATTTTCTTCAAAGTCAATAAAATAAAAATTTAAACAAAAAATAAGGAAATAAAATATTTATCTTAAAATAGTAATTTTTTCTTCAAATATTTCTCCTATGGAAAAGCAAGAAATTCCATTTTCTGTAAAAATTTCAATTTCTCCATTATAATTTATGTCTTTGGCGATCCCTCTAAAGGACTTTCCTCCCGCTTTAAGGGTGACCTCCTTTCCTTTAAGGTAGTTGAGGCTGTTAATTTCAGAAAGTATTTTTATCCACTCCCCTTTTGTAAATCTGTTATAGAGAATGCTGAATTCCTCCACTACATAATTTATGATCTCGTCTATATTATAATAAAGACCCGTTAAATGAGAAAGGGAAGTTGCCCTTTTATTTATTTCTTCTGGCAAGGTATTATTAACATTTATTCCTATTCCAATAAGGAAGGTATCATCCACTTTTTCCACAAGAATTCCGCATATCTTTCTCCCTTCAAGGTATACATCATTTGTCCATTTAAACATATATTTTAAATCTTCTATCCTTTTAAGTCCCAGTATGACAGCAAGACCTGCAATAAGTGGGATTTTTATGTAATGGGAATCATCAAGGGAATAATACTCCCTTTTTTTTACCATAAAGGTAAAAAGTGCCATTCCCTCCTGTGAAATCCAGCTATTTCCACATCGAGCCCTCCCCTTTGTCTGAGTTTCTGCTGAAACTACATCATATTCATTAAAGTTTTCAAATTTTTCTTTCATATAGTCGTTAGTTGAAGTTAAGGATTTAAACTTATAAATTTTCATTTTAAATATCATCTCTTTTCCTTTATTTTTTTAAAATATACATCATAAGAGAAAAAATTTCAAATAAAAATTTGATTTTTGAGAAAATAGAGGTAAAATATAATGTAAAGAAAATCACATTCAAATATATTTATAAAATAGGTTTTTAAGTTGGAAAGAGTTAAATTATTATAAAGGATAAGTTTTAAAAATGTATTTACTAATTTGATAAGCAAAAAATAATATAAATATTTTTAAAATGGAGGCTATTATGAAAAAGATTAAAACATTTGGCTTGAAAAAATTGGGATTAATTAATCCAAAGATTGTATATCGTAATTTAACGCCGACAAAACTGATCGAAATGGCTCTTTTGAGGGGGGAAGGACAACTGTCTAATACAGGGGCGTTATCTGTTACCACTGGGAAATATACAGGACGTTCTCCGGAGGATAAATTTATAGTGGATACTCCGGCAGTCCATAACAGGATAGCTTGGGGGAACGCAAATAGACCCATTGAAAAGGAGAAATTTGACTTAATTTACGGAAAACTCATATCCTATCTTCAAAATAGAGAAATATTTATTTTTGATGGCTTGGCGGGGGCTGACCCTTCATGCAGAAAAAAATTCAGAATAGTAAATGAACTGGCAAGCCAGAATTTATTTATTCACCAGCTTCTTATAAGGCCGACAGAAGATGAACTGAATAACTACAACAAGGAGGACTTTACTATTATTGCGGCACCTGGATTTAAATGTATTCCTGAACTGGATGGAACTAATTCTGAAGCAGCAATTATAATAAATTTTGAAAAGAAAATAGGGATAGTATGTGGTTCCCAGTATTCAGGAGAGATAAAAAAGATGGTATTTTGCGTAATGAACTATCTCATGCCTGATGAAGACGTGCTTCCTATGCACTGTTCTGCAAACATAGATCCTGTAACAGGGGAAACAGCAGTGTTTTTCGGACTTTCAGGAACAGGAAAGACAACTCTTTCCACAGATCCCAACAGGAAACTTATAGGGGATGATGAACACGGATGGTCTGATCATGGAATTTTCAACTTTGAAGGGGGCTGCTATGCGAAATGTATAAATCTGAAAGAGAAATATGAGCCTGAAATATATAGGGCAATAAAGTTTGGAAGTCTTGTGGAAAATGTTGTAATGGATCCTAAGACACAGGAGTTTAACTATAAGGATAAAACACTTACTGAAAATACAAGGGTCGGATATCCTATACATTATATTTCCAATGCCCAGATTCCAGGAGTGGGCGGAACACCGTCAGTGGTAATATTCCTGACAGCAGATGCTTACGGGGTGCTCCCTCCTGTATCAAGGCTTAATATTAATGCTGCCATGTATCATTTTATAACAGGGTTTACATCAAAGCTGGCAGGAACTGAAAGGGGGGTTACAGAACCTCAGCCTACATTTTCCACTTGTTTTGGTGAGCCATTTATGCCACTTAGTCCGGCAGTATATGCAGAAATGTTCGGGAAAAAGATAGAGAAGTATAATACAAAGGTATTTCTTATAAATACAGGATGGTCTGGCGGACCTTATGGAATAGGAAGCCGTATAAACCTTAAGGACACAAGGGCTATGGTAACAGCAGTATTAAATGGGGAATTGGATCATGTGGAGTACAGGTATGATGAAATATTTAATCTGGAAGTACCTCAATATTGTCCAAATGTTCCACATGAAATATTAAACCCTATAGATACATGGGAAAATAAGGAAGCATATATATCCTATGCAAGAAAGCTGGCAAAAATGTTCCAGGAAAACTTTGCAAAGAAATATCCTAATATGCCTGCTCATATTTTTGAAGCAGGACCTAAGGGAGAATAGAAAGGGGTGAGCTGATTTGAAAAGGGTAAAAATAACAGAGACATCATTGAGGGATGGGCATCAGTCCCTCATGGCCACAAGGCTTTCCACATCGGAAATACTTCCTATTGTGGAAAAGATGGATGAAGTTGGGTATCACTCCCTTGAAGTATGGGGGGGAGCTACTTTTGATTCAGCCATAAGGTATTTAAATGAAGACCCTTGGGAAAGGTTGAGGGAAATAAGAAAAAGAGCAAAAAAAACAAAACTTCAGATGCTTTTAAGGGGTCAGAATCTTCTAGGATATAGACATTATGCAGACGATATCGTGGATAAGTTTGTGGAAAAGTCCATAAAAAACGGTATAGACATAATAAGGACATTTGATGCCTTAAATGATGTAAGGAATATAAGAAAAGCAGCAGAAAGTGTGAAAAAATACGGGGGTCATAATCAGTTGGCAATATGCTACACAATAAGTCCGGTCCATACGATAGAATATTATAAGAAACTTGCCGTGGAAATGGTGGAAATAGGAGCAGATTCTATAGCAATAAAGGATATGTCCGGAATACTTCTGCCAAATGTGGCATATGAACTTGTAACAGAATTAAAAAAGGTGGTAGGTGTACCTTTACAGATCCATACTCATGCAACGGCAGGTCTTGCAGGAATGACTTACATGAAGGCTATAGAGGCGGGGGCAGATATAGTTGATACTGCCATATCCCCCCTTGCAGGGGGAACATCTCAGCCCGCTACAGAATCCCTAGTAAGAACTCTTCAGGGGAGTGGATATGATACAGGATTTGATTTGGAGATTTTAAAACAGATTGCAGAGTATTTTAAACCCATAAGGAAAAAATATCTGGATAATGGAATTCTAAATCCACAGGCACTCTGTACGGAACCAAGTATAGTGGAATATCAGCTTCCAGGGGGAATGCTTTCAAATATGCTTTCTCAATTAAAGGCACAAAAGGCTGAAAATAAATATGAAGAGGTATTAAAGGAAATTCCTAAGGTACGGGGAGATTTGGGATATCCTCCGCTAGTAACCCCTCTTAGTCAGATGGTAGGAACACAGTCGGTATTTAATGTACTTACGGGAGAAAGATACAAGATGATACCAAAGGAAATAAAGGATTACGTTAAGGGGAACTACGGAAAATCCCCGGTACCTATAGAAGATGATGTAAAGAGGAAAATAGTAGGGGAGGAAGAAGTGTTTACAGGAAGACCTGCCGACCTTATAAATGATGAATATGAAATAATAAAGACAGAGGCTGGAGAACTTGCAAAATCAGAGGAGGATATTCTTACTTATGCCATGTTTCCCCAAATTGCACGAGAATATCTGGAAAAGAGAAATAATCCTGTAAAGAAAGTGGAAGAGGAGGTTAAGATACAAAATATAAATGTTATTTTTTAAGGAAGTGAGGATAAAATGAAGATATTGTTCGGAGATTCACCTATTACAATGGTAGATTCCCTCTTTATAACCATTGTAAGTATGGTTATAGTATTTTTTGTACTTTTGATTATTTCCTTTATCTTATCTCTTTTTAAATATATACCGTCAAAAGAGGAACCGGTGAAGGTGGAAAAGATGGGAGCAGATATGCTTTCGGATGCCACTATGAGTTCTGTTAAGGGAAAACGGTTAGGACCTGAGGAAATAAAAGATGAAAAAATGCTGGTGGCACTGTTGGTATCAGCAATAGAAGCTGCAGGAGAAAATCAGGATGCCTATATAAGGGTAAAATCCATAATAGAGATACAATGAGGAAGAAAGGACGATGATCACATTATGATAAAGATATATAAAATAAAAATCGGAGAAAAGGTATATGAAGTGGAAGTGGAAGCAGTAACTGAAGCAGAAGGGAAGATAGAAGCTGCTTCCAAGTTGGAAGAGGTGAAAAAGGAAACAAAATCACCCCCTATAAATGGGGAGATAAAAAAAGGGGATTCGGTTAATGCACCTATGCAAGGACTTATACTGAGTGTAGATGTTACAGAGGGGCAGCAGGTGAAAGCTGGTCAGACATTAGTCCTATTGGAGGCCATGAAAATGGAAAATCCTGTAGTTGCTCCAAAGGATGGTACAGTTTCCGGAATACATGTATCCAAGGGAGATACGGTGGAAACAGGAGATTTGATGATTACATTGGTATAGGAATTTAGTTACTTGTAAATAAACTTTCCTTATAAATAAAAATATGAAATTTTTGATTTTTGAAAAAATACTAAAAAATTAATGTAAAAAGACTTTATTTATTAGGGTTATAGATTATTTATGGATGACAATAGTATAGGAACTGGAAAGGAGACAGAAAAATGGAGTTACTAAAAACCCTTTATGAAACAACAGGACTATCCATGATGACATGGGGTAAATTTATAATGATAATAATAGCCTTGATTTTACTGTATCTCGCCATAAAGAAAGAATATGAACCTTATTTACTTCTTCCCATATCCTTTGGAATGTTTCTTGTGAATCTTCCAATCCTTCCAGGTGAAGGTCTTATGGAGCCTGGAGGACTTTTATATTATCTTTATATGGGAGTTAAGATGGGAATATATCCCCCCCTTATATTTCTGGCAATAGGAGCGGCGACAGACTTCGGGCCACTTATAGCAAATCCTAAAAGTCTGCTTTTAGGGGCTGCAGCACAGTTTGGAATATTTGTGGCATTTGCAGGTGCGGTTGCTATGGGGCTGACAGGAAGGGAAGCGGCATCTATAGGAATAATTGGAGGAGCGGATGGTCCTACGGCACTATATCTTACATCAAAATTGGCAGAGGACTTACTCCCTGCTATAGCGGTAGCAGCTTATTCCTACATGGCATTAGTTCCCCTTATACAGCCTCCGATAATAAGGCTTCTTACAACAAAGGAAGAAAGAAAAATAAGAATGGTTCAGCTTAGAAAAGTCAGCAAGAAGGAAAAAATACTTTTTCCCATAATAGTAACAGCAGTTGTAATACTTATGGTTCCCTCATCAGCTCCTCTTATAGGGATGCTTATGCTGGGAAATCTTATAAAGGAAGCTGGAATAGTTCCTAATCTTGTGGAACATGTTAAAGGAGCTATGCTTTACTGTGTTACCATAGTGCTGGGAGTAACGGTGGGTGCTACAGCCAATGCTGAAAGATTTCTTGAAGTTACCACATTAAAGATAATAGCACTTGGTCTTTTTGCTTTTGCTTTTGGTACAGCAGGTGGAGTAATTTTTGGAAAGATAATGTGTAAATTAAGTGGAGGTAAGATAAATCCAATGATAGGAGCAGCAGGTGTATCGGCTGTGCCTATGGCTGCAAGAGTAGTCCAAAAGGTGGGGCAGGAGGAAGATCCGGGAAATTTTCTACTGATGCATGCGATGGGTCCTAATGTAGCGGGAGTAATAGGTTCTGCCGTTGCTGCGGGAGTACTTCTTATAATATTTAAATAAATTTAAAATATATGAATCAAGATACACTATAATTTTTAGAATTTTGGAAAATACACCAAATTCTGTGTAAACTTAAAATATTAATACAAAATCAGGATGAAGACAGAATCATCCTGATTTTATTTACTATAAACTTTTTTGCAATGTATATTGAAAATATATTGGAATTGTCTAACTGGAATTATAGGGTATCATGTATTAAGGAGCAAGGAGTGTGAGAAATGTTAAATAATAAGGAAATAGAAATATTGAATAATCTTATTGGAGGGGAAAGATATTCGTTTAAAGAAATATCGGAAAAATATAACATTTCAGACAGGGCAGCAAGATATTATATTAACAATATTGACTATGTACTGGAAATACTCGGATACAGGATAACAGAAAAAGACAGGAATATGATAACGCTGGATACAGGGCAGGATTTCAGGAAAATTCTTGAAGTACTGAAAGAAAATCATAAACTGTCTTCAGAAGAGCGTCAGGACATCATGAAACTGATACTGTTTTTTGATAAGGAAGGACTGAACGTAAGCAGATTTTCAAGTAAATATGATATATCAAGGACAACAGCCAAGAAGGATATGAAAGTACTGGAAAATGAACTGAAGGAATATGAAATTGAATTAGCCTACATAAATGGAAAAGGATATAAGTTATCAGGCAATAAGCAGAAAATCCTTGTAAAGCTGGAAGAGGTAACTGAAAAGATACTGGAACGGGTGGAAAAAAAGACTGAAATAATCAGCAGGGAACTTCTAGATATATTTTACAGCTATATTAGGTATGTAGATATAGAAAGAATAAAAAAATTTATACTGAAAATCGAAAAAATAATGCAGCTCAGCATTAACAAGGAAAGTTATAATAAAATAATAGCATATATTTCGGTTATTTTAAATGATAACTGGGAAAAAGGGAATAATGGTGAACTTCTGGCAAAGAGTTTCCTATGCAACACTGACGAATATGCTGAAATCAGTAAGGTACTGCTGGAAATTTTTAAAGACAGGGAAATATCTGAAGCAGATCTTATAAGAATAGCAGACCTCATAATGGGAATGAGTATAAACGGGTTAAAGAATAATTCCTTTGAAGACTGGATTGATGAAGATCTGATGATAAGGAAAATGATTGTCAAGATAAGTAAAATTATAGGGCAGGACTTATCAGGGGATGAAGTTCTTCATGAAGGGCTTATTTATCATATAAAACCTGCCATGTATAGGATGAAAAATGGAATACAGATAGTAAACTCAGTATTCAAGGAACTTATAATAACAGAGGATCCTATACTGAAAGTTGTCAAGCAGGGAATAAGTGAAATAGAAAGGATTTTTAATGTAGAATTTCCTGAAGATGAGATTGCACTTATAGGATTCCATATAAAGGCGGCAATAGAAAGGAATACAGTAGAAAAATCAAAGAAAGTAATACTGGTATGCGGATTAGGGTATGGAAGTTCAAAGGTTCTGGAACAGAGTCTGAAGGAAAACTATGATCTGGACATAGTAGATGTCCTTTCATATTCCTTTATAGAAAATACCCTCCCCATCTATAAGAATATAGATATTATCCTGACAACAGTAGACTTCAGTCATGATGCGAATGTACCTGTTGTAAGGATAAACCCCCTCCTGAAGGATGAGGATATGAAGCTGCTTTCAGAATACGGGATTAAGAAGAATAAGAGCAGAATTTCATTAAAAAGTATGCTGAGTATAATAGAAAGGGACACTGTTATAGAAAACAGGAGGAATCTTATAGACAATCTGAAGAAGGAATTCGGGAACAGGATAGTAGATGACCTGACAGAAGCAGGGGTTTCCCTGAAGGAGTTCCTGAATAAGGAAAATGTGGAATTTATGGAAAAAGTGGGGAACTGGGAAGAAGCCATAAGGAAATCTGGGGAAATACTTGTAAGGAATAAGATATCTAATAAAAAATATGTAGAGGAAATGATAAGGACTATAAGGAAATTTGGAGCATATATAGTTATAGAAGAAGGAATAGCCATACCCCATGCACCTATATCTGAAAATGTATTTAAGACAGGGATAGGTCTGCTCGTAGTAAGAGAGAGGGTGTATTTTCCTAATGGTAAAGGGGCAAATATATTTATGAGTTTTGCAGCGGAGGACAGAACCGGGCATGAAATTATACTTAAAGACCTTTTTGAGCTGATAACAAAGCACAATTTTATAGAAAAGATATCTAAAATCAGAAAATATGATCAACTTGAAAAATATTTCGGAGAGGAGTAGAAATGTTGTGGGAAAGTCTAAATGGAAACATACAGCTGGAGGAAATGGCAAAAAATTGGGAAGAAAGCATAAGGATAGCTTCCAGGCCTTTACTGGAAAAGGGAATTATTGAAGAAAGATATGTGGCAGCAATGATAGAAAATATAGAAAAACTGGGTTTTTTTGTAGTTTTAAGGGAGCATCTTGCCATGCCTCATGCAAGACCGGAAGAAGGAGCGGTAGATACGGGAATAAGTTTACTGAAACTGAATACACCTGTAAAATATGGTGATGAAAATATATACCTTATATTCGTATTGGCATCAAAGGATACAGAAAGCCATACCGGAATACTGATGGAACTGGCAGACCTGTTTCAAGATGATGAAATGATAGAAGAACTTATAAAAGCAGATAATCTTGAAAAAATAAATGAAATAATCAGAAACTATAAAAATTAAATAAAATTCAGGAGGAAAAATTATGAAAATTATGGCAGTTTGTGGTTCGGGTCTAGCAAGCAGTTTTATGGTGGAAATGAACATTAAGAAAGTGTTGAAAAAAATTGGAGTGGAAGCAGAAGTGGAGCATGCTGATCTGGTTTACGCAGTTCCGGGATGGCTTTCTG
>JBGXYD010000132.1:0-6482 GCA_041815005.1 Leptotrichia sp.
AGTTTTAAGGCACGAGAATATACAGATTCAGCTTCCCATGTCCTCTCTGCTTCCTCTAAAGACTTTCCATAATTTACATATATTGCCTCTGTAGGTGTTTCTGTAGATAAATATTTTTTATATAAATTAATGGCTTGTTCATATTTTCCTGTCTTTATATAATATGTCCCCAGTATATTAGTCTTTCTTTCTTTATTCCCGTCTAATGAATATATTCTAAAACAGGCCTCCTGAACTTCCTCATAAGCTTCCTTTGAAAAGGCATCTAAAACAATAGGGTACAAAGCTTCCGCATTATTCCAGTTTTCCCTTATTGTAGGATTAAGTTTCTTTTCAACCCATTTCTTCTTTTCAACAATATGCTCATTACCAAACTCATCGTAATAGGATATCTTTTCAATTTCTTCTTCTTGCTTATAAAGAGGTATTTCTGGTTGATTTTCAAAGCTGTTTCTACTTTTATCTTCTAAATTTTCTTTTTCATTTATTGGTTTAAATAAATTGAAAATTTTCATAATATCCTCCTAAAATTAAACATATTTATATAATATCAATTTTTATGCTGTTTTTCAAATAAATTTTTTACTATTTTTTCAAATCCACATATTCCACATTTAGATATATCACTGAAATAAGGATAACGGTAAACATATCAAAAATAGGAAGTATAATAGAGGATATTCCCATTATCAGATATTTAAAACTGGAAAATATCATTGTTATAGATAGTATGTTCATAGGCAGGGACAACAGCACCCTTAAAATGATTAATAACAGTAATGGGAAAATTATTTTTAATCTATTTCCTTTACATAAGTGAAGATTATATTTAAATGCCTCATATATAGTTATTCTCCTTAGAAGGTAAGCCTGAGGAAAATAAAGGATATTTGCTATAATAAATATAAAAAAAACGATTCCTAAAGTACATATAAATAAGTTCACTCCTGAAAAGGACCTTAAGTTTTCAGTAGTTATTTCCTGTACTCCTGTCATAATAAAGTAAGAGATAATAAGTATAATCCATCCTATACTAAATATAGCCAGTAGTACAATAGCAAATACAAATATAACAGATGATATTTTTATACTTTTCGTAATAAGAACCATTGGCTCAAGTGTATGATCATCCTTCAATAAAAGAGAAGTTTTTTTTAAGAAAAAAGTTATTGTTACAAAATATATTACAGACATTGTCATTGTAAGTAAGGAAAAAAGCCACATCTGTTCAAGTATTTTCAAGTTGGAACTTTCAAGAAATTCTAAAATTTTTGTAAAACCTTTTGAATTTTCACTAGAAACAGCAATTAAAAAACTTATGAGAATAAGTGCACCCATTAAAAGTTTATTCTGTTTCACAAGATCCTTAAAAATTTCAAAGGTAAAATTAAAATAATCATCTATTTCTAAATGTTTAAATCCTAATATATTTCTTATGCTGTCCATATTTAGCCCTCTCTCTTTTAATATTTCTATTTATTATATCATATTTTATAGGTTTATAAAATATTAATTGTAAAATTCAAATGAAATTATAACTTTTATTTGTTATAATTTTTTTTAGGAGGTAATATAATGAAAAATATGAAAAAATTAGTAATTGTTTTATTTTCATTTACTGCAATAGGAGTTATGGGGGCTATAAATCAAAATATACGGCCGAAGTCATCTTGGTCTTACACTTCTGAAGCAAATAGAATATTAGACAGTTACAGCTATTACACATCTAGAAATACTGAAAAAATAAATGGTATTGTAGTGGAAATAGAAAGTAAAAAGCCTATTACAGGGGCTTTGGTTGAGTCTGACTATAATTTGGAAATACTATCTATTAAAAATTATAAGAATGGGATACTTGACGGAAAAAAATTTGACTATTATGGAGATGGAAGCATTTCCCAAATTACAGAGTATAAAAATGGTCAAAGGGATGGGGAAGAACTCCAGTTTTTTCCTAGTGGATCCCCAAGAGTAATTAGTCAGTATAAAAATAATCTTTTAGTAGGAACAAGATATGAATTTGATGATAAAGGATATAAGGTTCTCTTTTCCGAATATGTGGACGGAAAGAGAGAAGGAAGTGAACTGAGATTTTCAGAAAATATATTGGTTGAAGAATATACATATAAAAATGGGAAACTAGATGGGAAAATGATTTCTTATTTTACTGATGGTAATATTAAATCTGAAGGAAGCTATAAAAATAATCTTCGTGACAGTGACTGGGTGTGGTATTATCCTGCCTCTGAAGGAAGGAGAGTAAAAAAGCTTACAGAGTCATATTCCAATGGCAGATTGCGGGAAGTAAAGGGGAGTTATCCCGATGGAACGTTAGAAAGGAATATGGTTCTGACAAATGGAAATGGAGTATTTGAACAGTATTACAATAATGGAAAGATAAAACTCAAGGGAAATGTAAAAAATTACTCTGCAGATGGAACATGGACTTCTTATGATCTTAGGGGAGTGCCAGTGGGCAGGACAAATTATAATCAGGGTAGGTTTCTATATTAATTAATATAAAACAGTTTTTGAATCAATGATTGGATAATTCAAAAACTGTTTTTTAAATTTTATTTAAGTGTACAACTTTATTTCCATATTTGTATTCTCTATAGAGTACCATTTTAAATACATTGAATATAAAAAATTATAAACCCTATCTATTGTATTCCTGTCTTTACTTCATTTAATTGAAGCTTAGTGGCATTTAATCCGCCAGCTATCAGATACCATGCTTCTGGATCGAGGGAAACTATTTTATTGGCTTGTCCTGCCTTTGTCTTAATAACAAGATCATTGTTTAATGTGTCTCCTCCCCCTTTACTTCCTCCTGCTATTTTGGATCTATCCACAAAAAAGATAATGTCTGGATTTTTTTCTGAAATATATTCAAAATTTACTTCCTGCCCATGGGTAGAAGCCTTAATATTTTCATCCGCTGATTTTAACCCTAAATCTGTAATTACCCATCCAAATCTGGAACCTGCCCCATAAGCACTTATTTTCCCATCGTTAGTAAGAAGTATAAGTATATTCTTATTTAGACTTTCAGCCTGTTTTTTTATTTGAATAATTTCATTATTAATTTCATTCAGTTTAGTCTTGGCTTCATTTTCCTTTCCAAAAATTTGTCCAAGCATTATAATATTTTTATTTAAGTCTGTCATATATGTATCCGAATTTAATCCTACAAATATTGTAGGTGCTATTTTACTTAATTCATCATAGGATTTTTCAGTTCTTCCACTTATTATAATAAGATCAGGCTTAAATTCATTTAGCTTTTCAAGATTAGGTTCGTGCAATGTACCCACATCAATAGCTTCTTTCTTATATTTTTCAAGGGATTTTGGAATACTGGATACAGGAGTCGCTATTTTAGCATCTATTCCTAAAGCATTTATAGTATCAAGGGCACCATAGTCAAATATTGCCACCTTTTTAGGATTTTTAGGTAGATTTACCTCTCCTTTTGAAGTCTGTACTGTCATCATCTCCCCTTTTTGACTTTCTTTTTTATCTGTCTTTGTTTCGGAACAGGCTACAAAAATAAGTGCAGAAGTCAAACCCAATAAAACAGCCTTTAAAATTTTTTTCATTTGATTAATACCTCCTAATAATTATATTTTTTATTTATGTTATTCCTGAATAATCAGGATTTAATAACCTATTTCATCTAAAAAATCCTATCTATAATATAGACAAAACTTTTTTCTATTAATTTCATGAATACACATATCCATTCCATATATTCCGCTTAACACATTATTTTGTATTATTTCCTCGGTATTTCCCTGTTTTACTATCTTTCCATCTTTCAGGGCGACAATATAGTCTGAATAACAGGAAACAAAATTAATGTCATGGATTACTATCATTATTGTTTTTCCATGATTATCCACAAGATTTCTTAAAGTTTTCATTATTTGAAC
Source organism: Leptotrichia sp. (assembly GCA_041815005.1). Taxonomy (GTDB): domain Bacteria; phylum Fusobacteriota; class Fusobacteriia; order Fusobacteriales; family Leptotrichiaceae; genus Leptotrichia_A. The sequence goes on from JBGXYD010000132.1 coordinate 3,936, forward strand.
AGAATGTTTCATATCAAGATTGTTTAACGGTTCATCAAGAAATATATATTCAGTATCCTGTGCAATTACCATGGCAATGTACGCCATTTGACGTTGTCCTCCACTAAGTTCGTCGATAAACCTGTTTTCCAGTTCCCCAAGATTCATAAATTCAATAGCTTCATCTACTTTTATTATATCTTCTTTTGTTAGTTTTCCCTTTGAATGAGGAAATCGTCCAAAGTTTATAAGCTCCCTTACTGTAAGCCTTATGTTTAAATGATTTGACTGTTTAAGTATAGACAGTCTTTTGGAGAGATCCGTTGTATTCCAGTTCTTTAACTCCCTGTCATCAATAAAAACTTCCCCCCTATCCTTAGCAAGGGTACGTGAAATTATAGATATGAGAGTACTTTTTCCAGCACCGTTACTCCCTATAAAGGAGATTATTTTCCCCTTTGGAAGCTTTAGATTTATGTCATCTAAAATAATTTTATCTGAATATTTTTTAGATATATTTTTTATTTTAATCATACTTTTGTCTCCTTAATCATGAGGTAGATAAAATATATTCCCCCTATTAGATTTATAACAATACTTGTAGTTGTTCCAAAGTTAAATATTCTTTCCACTATAAGCAAGCTGTAGGACATTGCTATACCTCCAATGAGAATAGCTCCTGTAATAAGAAAGCCGTGCCTGTATCCCTTTACAATTTCCCTTCCAAGACTAGCCACCAGTATACCTAAAAAGGTAACAGGTCCTACTAATACTGTAGATACTGATACAAGTATAGATATAACTATAAAGTTTTTTCTTACAAGTCTCTTATAGTCTATCCCTAAGTTTATGGCATGGGATTCTCCTAAGGAAACTACATCTATTTTTTTCATGTCAGGAATAGTTACAACTATACAAATAATACAGATTATTGCTGAAATATTAAGAAGAGAAATATTTACATTATTAAAGCTTGCAAACATTTTTCCCTGTAAAATTAAAAATTCATTTGGATCCAACATTACCTGCATAAAATTTGATAGTCCAGAAAATAAGCCTCCTAATACAATACCAATAAGGATAAGAAAATATATATTTTTCCCTTCTCCTTTAAATAAAATACCATATAATATAAGGGAGACAAAAATCATTATCCCTGCTGATATAAAAAATTGAGTTATATCAGACATAAGGACGAGCTGCCTTGAACCAAAGAAAAATACTACCACTGTTTGTATAAACATATATAGAGAGTCCAGTCCCATTACACCAGGTGTTAGTATCTTATTATTGGTAATTGTCTGAAATATCACTGATGAATAACCTATAGAATAACTGACTATAATAATTGCTAATATTTTATTAATTCTTCTAGGAAAATTAAAGGAAAAATTTTCAGGAGTCATACCTATAAAAATAAAGAGTAGTACCCCAATCATCAGTATACCTCCTAAAAAAAATAACCTTTTAATCTGAAAAGTTTCACTTGATAATCCCCATAGGCCATTCTTTCTAATTTGCATATCTGTACCTCCTAAAAAGTATAAATAGGAATATAGCACTTCCGATTATACTTATGATTACACTTATGGATACTTCATATGGGAAAATAATAACCCTTCCCAAAATATCACAAACCAGTACAAATAAAGAGCCTAAGATGGCAACATCAAGCAATGATTTTCTCATATTATCTCCCCTGTACATACTGACAATATTAGGAACAATAAGACCTATAAAGGGAATTGTTCCTATGGTAACCACGACAGTAGAAGTTATCATTGCCACTATTATAAGACCTATAAAGACAATCTTTTCATGATTAAGACCCAAATTGACAGAAAAGCTCTCCCCCATACCAGCAATAGTGAATTTATCTGCATAGATATAAGCAGCTATTAAAAATGGTATCCCCATATAAAGTAGCTCATAACGACCTTTTATTACAAGAGAGAAACTTCCCTGTAACCATGAATTTATATTCTGAATAATATCCAGTCTATAAGAAACAAAACCAGTAATGGAATTTATCACATTTCCAAGCATCATTCCTATAAGGGGAATTAATACTGCATTCTTAAACTGTATCTTATTAAGTACATTCATAAAAAGAAGAGTACCTGCCAAGGTAAAGAAAAATGCTACTGCCATCTTTAATATAGTTGCCTTCTCTCCAAAAAAAATAAGAGCAATCATAATTCCGAACTTTGCCCATTCCATTATACCTATAGTGGAAGGAGAAACAAATTTATTATTGGTTATAGTCTGCATTATTATTCCTGCGATACTTAAACTTGCCCCTGTTACCAATATACTTATTAGCCGTGGCACTCTACTTAGAAGAACAAGTTCTATCGCATGAGACTTTCCTAGGAAAAAATCTGTTATATTAAAATCCTTTACTCCAATAGTTAGTGAAATAAATGATGATATTATTAATAGGGAAAGAAAAAAATATCTGACAATCCTATCTTTTTTTATATTTATCACCTCTCAAGAAATAATATATTTTCAAATATTTTGAAATAAAAAGTTTTTATGCTCAAAGTAATTCTACACTATTTTTAT
>JBGXYD010000133.1:0-9027 GCA_041815005.1 Leptotrichia sp.
CTCATTGAGTTCCTCTGTCAGGGTATCCCCCTTTATGTCAAACAGTGTTTCCCGTATCTGCTGTATACTTTCCTCCTCCTGGTCGAATTCATCCCTTATTTCCCCCACTATTTCCTCCAGAAGATCCTCTATGGTAACTATTCCCAAAGTTCCTCCATATTCATCAATGATGACTGCCATATGGGTCTGTTTTCTCTTAAATTCCTCCAAAAGCTCCACAAGAGTCTTTGTAACAGGTACAAAATATGCCTCCTTCATGAGCTCCTTCATTTTAAGGTTACTGTTTTCCACCTTCCTATATTTCAGAAGATCCTTAATATGTGCCATACCTGCTATCCTATCTATGTTTTCATTGTAGACAGGTATCCTTGAGAAGCCCTGCTCCACTATCTCATCCCAAACTTCGCCTAGGGTTCTTTCCATATCCAATGCAAAAACAGCCCTTCGGGGGGTCATGATCTCCTTCACTGTAGTATCTGAAAATTCAAATATACTGTGAATCATCTCTTCCTCCCCTTCTTCTATTATCCCTTCCTCAGTCCCTGCCTTAACGAAGGTCTTTATGTCCTCCTCCGTCATTTCAAATATTCTTTCATCCAGTTTGACCCTAAACAGCTGAAGTATGCCCTTTGCCATCTGTATAAATATCATTATGAAGGGTCTAAGTATAATCCTTGTTGTGTCAAGGGCAACGATCAATGTCTTGGATATTTTGTAGACATTGCTTTTTGCATAGATAATGGGTATCATCTCTACAAATACCAGTATTACAATACCTATAATTATAAAAGATAAAAATTTATAAAAGAAACTGTTTATTCTAAAATTAAATATTTCATAACAATCTTTAAATAAAATTAACGATATTTCTATTAATAATATATATACTACTGTTTTTCCAAATAACAGTGTCGTCAAAAGCTCATTGGGGTTTTTAAGCCAAAGTCTTAAAAGCCTTTCCTCCCTTGAATCTTTAGCTTTATCTTCCATTCCCATGTGAATCCGCCTAAGGGATGACAATGCCGTAACCGCTGCCGAAAAGAACATTGACAATAGTAGCATGAAAAACCACAATATAACCTTTATCCAAATCCTCTGCACTTCCAATTTATTTTACACCTTCCTTTAAGGTAATCCCTTAGTCAATAATAACCAGTTCCTGTCCTTTTTTTATGGCTTCCCCATCCTTAACCAATATTTTCTTTACTTTCCCTGAAACAGAAGATTTTACTTCATTCATCAGCTTCATGGCTTCCACTATACAAAGGGTCTGCCCCTCAGTAACCAAATCCCCTTCCTTTATGAAGGGTTCTGAATTTGGAGATGGTGAAATATAGAAGGTTCCCACCATTGGAGAAGTTATCCTTGTTCCTGACTCCTTTTCCTGAACTACCGATGCTTCCGTCAAGACAGAAGCTGATGTTTCTTGTGTTTCCTGCTGTAGTGGGGCAGGATCAGTTCCTGACAGAACAGGAGTTCCCTTATAGATGACAGGCTTTTTTCCCTTTTTTGTTATCTGTATTTCAAAATTCTTTTCTTCGTATCTCACCATATCTATTTTGTTTGCATTCATATTTTCTGACAGTTCCTTTATAAATTTTATTTTATCCTTCATTACTCATCCTCCTGATTAAACTTCTTTATATTTTACCATATTTTCCTGAATTTATCTTATTTTTTTATTTATTTTACAACTTTTCATTTTAAAATTTTACTTTTATTTCCCACTTTCCTATTCGTCATCATTTCCCAAATTCAATCTCCAAAAGTTCAGCTCCTGCAATTTTGCTGAAATATCCATGTTTACCACCACTATGTTTTTAGGAAGCTCTAGTTTATAGGTAGTCATATTTAGTATTGCAGTTATTCCGTTCCTTATGAGTTTTTCCGCAGCAACCTGTGCCTGATCCTTTAGAACCGATAGGATTGCAGTTTCTATTTTTTCAGGACTCTCTCTTACAAAATCTTCAATTTTGTTTATATTCTGTATTTCAAGGTTTCCTGTTATCCTCTTTCCTATCTTCTCTGTATCCTTGTCAAATACCCCCACAATTTTAAAACCCTTTCCCAAAACCTTGCTGTTTAAGGTAATCATTTCCCCCATTTTTCCGTATCCTACGACTATTACACTATTTACCCTGTTTATTCCTAAAATATCCTCAATTATCTCTATGAGCTTATCAACATCATAGCCTTTTCCCCTAACACCAAATTCTCCAAATGTTGACAGATCCTTACGTACCTGTGCCGAAGTCGTATCCATAATTTTTGAAAGTTCTATAGAATTTATTCCTTCTTCATATTTACGGACTTCTTTTAAAATCGATAAATATTCAGTAAGCCTCTGAACCACCCTGTCTGATATATCCATTTTCTTTAATTTCATACTTCCTCCTAAATAAAGGTCTATATTCGATTAATCTCCTAGTCTATCCCCAATGGTCATTTTCCTTCCATTTACTATATCTGAACCGCTCTGAATTTTCTTTCCTTCAAACTTTACTTCTCGCAATAGCACTCCCCCGTTAGAAACCTTTATTACGGGGCCTTTATTATTTATTATTTCTACTACTGTTCCGTTTTCTCCATCATATTCAGTATTTATTTTTTCACTTTTATATATTTTTATATTTTCCTTTTTTACATTATATGTGTATGCTCCTGGAAAAGGATTTAACCCCCTTATCTGGTTATATATAGCTTCTTTTGTACTGTTCCAGTCTATCTTTGCCTGCTCCTTTGTAATAGGTTTTACGAAACTGGCCTTTGAATCATCCTGTTTTTCAGCCTTTACATTTCCCTGTCTAATCATATCAAGTGCCTTTTCCAAACCTTTTGCACCTAATACCTTTAGTTTGTCATGCAAGCTCCCCAGTGTATCCTCATCTGTTATGGGGCAATGTTCTGTTAATATTACAGCTCCTGCATCTAACTCTTCTTCAATATACATTATGCTTACACCTGTTTCAGTATCCCCATTTAGTATCGCTGAATGAATTGGAGATGCACCCCTGTACTTTGGCAGAAGAGAAGAATGGACGTTTATAATTCCGTATCTTGGAATATCTATTATTTCCTTCGGTATTATTTTACCATATGCAACAACAACTATCAAATCAGGTTCAATTTCCCTTATTTTGTCTATCACTTCTTTATCTCCCATTTTGACAGGCTGGATAACTTCTATTTCTTTATCTATTCCAAACTGCTTTACAGGCGAATATATTATCTTATTTCCTCTTGCATTCGGCTTGTCTATTTTTGTAAAAATAAGTTTCAAATCAGTATTTTTGTATACTATCTCCAGACTATCCACTGCAAATTCTGGAGTTCCCATAAATATTGTCTTCACAAAGTCCTCCTCCCTCTATGTCCTATGTTTCAAGTTTCACCATCTGTTCCTTTAAAATTACCACTACACGTCTTCTCTATATATTCTTCCTTTGCTGTAATCCTTTTTCAGTACTTCCAATTTTTTGGATATGAGTCTTTTATTTAAATTGGAGAGCCTTTCCACAAATAGAATTCCGTCCAAATGATCATACTCATGCTGAAATGCCCTTGCCCACATTCCTTCCAGTTCCTCCTGCTTTTCCTCCCCCTTCTCATCAAGGTACCTTACCTTTATTTTTTCAGGTCTTATAACCTTTTTATAAATTCCGGGGATGCTTAAACACCCCTCCTCGTATTCTGAAGTTTCTTTGCTACTTTCCAGTATTTCAGGATTTATAACCTTTTTTACATTTCCTTCTATTTCCAGTACAAAAAATCTTTTATCTATATCCACCTGATTGGCAGCAAGCCCTACTCCGTTTGCTTTCCTCATCAGAGTCACCATTTCATCTAATATTCCCTTTAACCCGTCATCTATTTCACTTACCTCTGTAGACTTTTTCCTTAGGGTAGGATTTCCGTATAATACTATTTTCATTACATTTCCTTTCTTTCTATTTTTAAGGGAAATTCCCACTATATTATACATTAAAAAATCTTTTAAATCCATTATTTCTTAAAATTTTTTAAATTTTTTTAGATTTTTCTCATTTTATTCTAAAAATTTATTTTGACCTTGACCTGATACTAGAACACATTTTATAAAATCCCTATAACATGGAAACCGGGTCTACATCTATACTTACCCTTATCTTCCTTTCATCATAACCCCTTAATACCTTTCTTATTGCAGTCTTCACTTTGGACATGTTTCCTTGGTCAAACTTTATAAATATTTGATATCTGAAACGTCCGTTTATTTTATATATGGGAGCTTTAAACGGCTCTGTTATAATTTCATTATCTTCTATCTTTATAATATTTCTTACCTTCCCTACAATCAACTTATAAATTTCTTCCGCCCTCTTTAAAAGCTCCTTTTCCTCCTCCGAAGAAATTACTATCATTATTAGACGTCCAAAAGGGGGGTAATTAAATAATTTTCTAAGTTCCATCTCCCTTTCATAGTAACCCTCATAATTGTTTTCAATGGTGTTTTTTATAACTTCATTTTCACTATTAAAGGTCTGGATTATGACTTTTCCCTTCTTTTCTCCTCTTCCTGCCCTTCCAGATGACTGAACTAGAAGCTGAAATGTTTTTTCCCCCGCCCTGAAGTCAGGAAAATTTAATATTATATCAGAATTAATAATTCCCACAAGGGTTACTTCTGGAAAATGAAATCCTTTTGCAATAATCTGGGTTCCTAACATTATATCATATCTATGTTCCTTGAAATCATTGTATATGGCTTCATAATCTCTTCTGGTTTTCACACTTTCAGAGTCTATCCTTACAATCCTGCTATGGGGGAAAATATGTTCCAGTTCCTCTTCTATCCTCTCTGTTCCTGTTCCTATTTGAAAAATCCTGCTACTGTTACATTCCTCACACTTTCCGTCAAAAACCCTTTCATAGCCGCAATAGTTGCATTTAAGCCTATTTTCATATTTATGATAACTCAAGGATATGCTACAGTTGGGGCACACCGATATATGTCCGCAGTCCCTACATTTTAAAAGATTGGCAAAGGCCTTCCTATTCAGTATAAGTATAATCTGCTCCCTCCTTTCCAATGTCCTTGAAATTTCTCTTAAAAGTTCGTCAGAAAAATTTTCAGGGGTATTATTTAAGTCAACCACCTGATATTGGGGAAGCTGTGCATTATTATACCTTTCCTTCAGTTCCAGAAGCTGGATATCCCCTCTTTTGGCTTGGTAGTAAGATTCAAAGGAGGGGGTTGCCGAACCCAGTATTACCTTAATGTCCTTTTCTATAAGTGCCCTTTTTATTGCAACATTTTTAGTGTGGTATCTTGGGTTACTCTCCTGTTTATATGTATTTTCATGCTCTTCATCCATTATTATATACTTCAGATTCTCTACAGGGGCAAAAACTGCAGACCTTGCTCCTATTACTATCTTTTTTATACCACTTCTTATAAATGCCCACTCTCTTCTTTTTTCCGCTTCGGTAAGTTTACTATGAAGAAGGGCAACAGATTCACCAAATTGTTTTAGAAGCCGCTGGGTCATTTGAGTGGTAAGAGATATTTCGGGAACAAGAAAAATACTCCCATCACCATTTTTTAGCGCCTCTCTTATAAGATGTATATATATTTCAGTCTTTCCTGAACCTGTAATTCCCTTTAAAAGATAGAACTGCCCTTTTCCCTGTTTTATGCTGTCAGCTGCCTTCTGCTGCTCCCTGTTCAGTGTTATGCTTACTTCCAATTCCTTATTGGAGTCCTTGCCGCTTATTCCTTTATTCTCCTTTTTCCTGTTATTTAGAATAAGTTTTTTTTCAATTGTAATTGCCTCTTCTTTAATGGCTCTTTTTACAATTTCAGGTGAAAAATTCTTTTCAAGGGTGGCAACTGTTACTTCCTTTTTCTTCTCCATATATTTGTTAAATTTGTCTACTTCACTTATCTTTTCCATTTTTTCCTCAAAAAGCACATTCATCCCATGATTTCTACTCTTATAATCTAGTGAAAGTTCTTTTTTATAAATAGCTTTTTTAGAATAATTAAGTTTCATAGCTCCAGGATAAACTGCCTTTATTACACTAGGATAGTCGCTTATATAGTAATTCCTTATCCAGCTAGCAAGTTCCATAATACTTTCAGGAATAGAAAAAATAGGAGCTTTTCCCACTATAGACTTTATCTTTGAAATATCAATGCTGACGTCCTTTTCCTCTATTTCTGAAATGACTAAGCCCATTTTGTTCCTATTAACAAAATTTACTATACACCACTCCCCTGTCCTATATTTCTCAATAGACTTGTAAGTATATATATTTATACTGTTTTCAACATATATTTCATAGTAATACATAGTGAGACCCCTATTTACATTATTTTAATATTATTCTTACTTCTGAATCCTTTGTAAGCTTTGTACCGGCTGTCGGATACTGTTCTGCTACACTTCCGCTACCTGTAATTTTATACTTGGGAAACTTGCTCTGGGGATAGATTGAAATTATTTCCCGTAGACTTAATCCTGTCAAATCAGGCATCAGACTTTTATTAAACTGGTTAAGTAACTTTTTTAAATCCTTCTGTTCCTTATCCTCAACTATCTTTTCCTTTATTTTCTCATCGATATTCCCTTGTGGATTTATCCCCTTGTATTTTATAAGTTTTTGCAAGACGTTCCTTACAGAAGGCAGAGCAACTGCTGCTCCATAGTATTTTCCTCCACGTGGTTCATTTATGGTAATAAGGATGGCATACTTGGGATTATCTACCGGAAAAAAGGCAAAGAAGGAACTGAAATACTTTCCTGCCTCATATCCTCTGTTTCCTGACTTCTGTGCTGTCCCTGATTTCCCACCAATTCTATATCCCTGTATGTAGGCTTCTTTTCCAGTACCTTTGGTAATAACTGCTTCCATATATTTTCTATTATACTCTGATACTTTAGAATCAAATACCCTTTTTATAACTTTCGGAGTATTTTCATGTACCACATTTCCTTGATCATCTTCAATCCTATCTACTAAATATGGCTTCATCAGTTTACCGTCATTTATTACTGTATTAAGTGCCATCATCATTTGTATCTGGGTCATTGCTACCCCCTGACCGAAGGATATGTTTGCCTTCCTTACTGCTGTCAGATTTTTTAAATCTATTATTTTAGGAGACATTTCAGCATACGTGTCCAGCCCTGTCTTGGTTCCTAACCCGACACTTGTCAGATAGTTATAAAAGGTATTGTTATCAAGGGTCTGGGCTATTTTCACCATACCTACATTCCCAGAATAAGCGATAAGATTTTCTAGAGTAACATCTCCCCTTGTTAAATCATTATGATCTCTTATTATTCTATCTCCTATTCTTATGGCTCCTGAAGAATGTACAGTTGAATCTGGAGTTATTGTTTTTGATTGTAGCCCCATTGCAACTGTAACAGGTTTAAAGATTGAGCCTGGCTCAAAAACATCCGTTATGGGTCTATTTTTAACAGTTACATTTGTTTCCGCCTTTGGATAGGAGGACATTGCCAATATTTTCCCCGTTTCCACCTCCATAAGTATCCCCATTGTGGAAACCGCATTATATTCTTCAAAAGTTTTTCTTAATTCCTCATCAAGTGTATACTGGAGAACCCCATCCACAGTCAGGATTATATTATATCCATTCCTTGCCGGTACCTCCTTTCTTCCTTTTATCCCTGTAACGCTTAAGTAATTTCTAGGAGTCCTTACTCCCTCCACTACCCCGTCTATTTCCTTCAGACTTTCATCATAAGTTTTTTCTATACCATAGACACCCTTCTTTTCACTATTTACAAATCCCACCATTTCCTGGAACGCCTTATTTCTCACATAGTTTCTAGTAAAAAGAGAATCAAAGGTTACCCCCTCACCCAGCTGTGGATCAGCATCGAGTTCATCTTCTATAATCTTTCTTTCATTATAGCCCAATGAATGATTTATTTTCAGATATTTTTCTTTTTTGCTCTTTTTTTCTATAATCAGCTTTTTTATTTTTCCAGTATCAAGGGAAGGTATATTCTTTTTTAGCAAATCCATAAGCCGGTCTATATTTTCATCCTTTATTAAAGTAGGATCTACAGCTATTATATAGTCATCCCCGTCATAGGCAAGAATTTCTCCGTCACTCGATATTATTCTCCCCCTTTTTGACTTTATTTCATATCTACTTTTATACTTTTTCACTTCAGCCTGTCTATATTCTTCCCCTTTGACAATTTGTATATAGAAAAGTCTCAGGATTATACATACAAATCCAAATATTACCCCTATAAATAATAGGGATATCCTAAAATTGAAACCGTTCCATATGGCTTTTTTAGCCTTTTTTCCTGCATTAGAATTCTTACCCATATCTCTCCTAAACTATTTAAGCCTTTCCACTATCATTTCATTTATCATCTGGGGATTTGCCTTACCTCTAGAAAGCTTCATCGCCTGTCCCATAAGATGTTTCAAGGCATTGCTCTTCCCTGCCCTATAATCCTCTATAGACTGAGGATTATCCTCCAGCACCTTATCCACTATTTTCTCTATCTCACTACTGTCAGTAATCTGTACAAGTCCCTTTTCTTTCACAATATCTTCCGGATCCCTATCCTTATCCACCATCATCTCAAATATATCCTTAGCTATCTTTGAACTTATTACATTTGAAGTTATTAATTTTATGAGTTTTGCCAGATTTTCAGGTTTTATTTCAAATTTTTCGACAGTTATGTTTTTCTCCTTTAATACCCTCAGCACCTCTGTAAGCATCCAGTTTGCTGACAGTCTAGGTTCATTAGAATACTTTATTACACCTTCATAATACTGAGCAAGTTCCATTTCACCTGCAAGGGTAAGAGATTCCTTTTCATTCAATCCGTAATCCTTTATAAATCTCATAGTTTTTTGATCAGCAAATTCAGGCATTTCTGCATTTATTTTTTCAAGTCTTTCCTGTGTAATTATAACCGCCGGTAAGTCAGGCTCAGGGAAATATCTGTAATCCATTGCTTCTTCCTTGCTTCTCATAGGCTTTGTAAC
>JBGXYD010000134.1:0-11291 GCA_041815005.1 Leptotrichia sp.
AAATAAAGGTTGATAATTATTGACAAATATATTAAAATAAAGTATTATTTAACAATAAAAGAAATATGGAACGGAGGCATATAGATATAATGAAACTCAATAGAGAGTCCAATAAAAAAAATACAGGAAGAAATATCCTAGTAGTAGTAGTCATCCTGGCACTTATGTTTGCCTTAAAGGACAGAATAGTAGCTTCTTTTCAGTTTGTGGATGGAATGGCTCAGTCCATGAATTTTAAACTGGTTAATGTCAAGAGCATGATTTATACCCAAACATTAAAATTTAAGTCTCGTGTAAAGGATATAAGTTATACGGGGAATTATATAGAAAATAACAAAAATAGGGAGTTTGAGCTACAGAAAAATAAGATACAGAATATGGAGCTGGCAAATTTAAAAAGGGAAAATGAGAATTTGAGGGCAGAGTTGGATATGAGAAAAAAAAATCCTTCTGAATATATTGCAGCAGATGTGGCTCTAGTGGAGAATTTTAATTCATCAGAAAGAATATTTATTGATAAGGGAAAAAATCAGGGGGCAGAACTAAACTTACCTGTTCTTTATAATGGTTTTTTAATTGGGAAAATTTCCAAAATAGGTGACAATTATTCGGAGATTACGTTGCTTACAAGTAAAAATTCCCGTTTAAGTGTCATTTTGAATGGAAATAATATGCAGATATTAAGGGGGAATGGAAATGGAACCTTTTCCATTATTAATTTCAATGATGATATTAAAGAAAAGGATACCTTTAATATAGAGACTTCCGGGGTAAGTGATATATTTCCTAGAGGGCTCAGGGTAGGTTCTTTCTATATAAAGGAACTGAATGCCTTTAATCAGATTAAAGAAATGAGGTTTAAGCCCTCCTATAATATTTATGATATTCAAAGTGTACTTATTTATAAATGGAGTAAAAACAATGCAGTAAATATGGAAATACAGAAGCAGATTGACTCTGAAATAGAGGAAGAGTACAAAAAAAATAAAGGAACAACACAGGCAAACTAAAGTATTTTAAATTACCATATACTAGCAGATATAAAAATTTATAGAAATTAAGAGGTGAGTAAATTGTTTAAAAATTTAAAGAATATATCAACATTAAAAAAGGTAATATTTTTGTTCCTTATGATGTCTATCTTTTCTTTTAGTAAGGAATTTTGGGAAAAAAAGAACTTTACAGTAAATGTTACAGAATCAGTAAAGGTTAATAATTCTACAAAGGTAAAAAGATATGTAATGACTTATGGAGGAGGGACACTAAAGCTCCAGATAACTGCTCCAAATATAAATAAGGGCGAAGTATATACCTTCAGGTCAGGAAGTAAGACTATATATTATCCATCTCTTAAACAGACTGTTAATCAGAAACTTCTTGAAGATGAAGCGAACATATTAAGTGTATTTAATAAACTAAGTAACCTGACATCCAAAAAAACCCAGACAAAAAATGGGGATACGTTTACTTTTTCAAATGCTAAGCTGACAGCTATAAAAAGTAGGGGATATACTGTTAATTTCAGTAACTATTCCACTTCCGGAGGATATTCTTATCCTAAAACCATAACAGTTAGGGATGGAAACTCAAGGGTTACTTACACTTTATCAAACTTTAGATAGAATTTTATAGTAGAAGAAACAGATGGAAATTTTGAAATCTAGATGTATAATATTGACGAGGAAGGAACTAAACGAAGCTGACTTGTCGGCAACAATTTTTAGCCGTGAATTTGGAAAAATTTCAGGGGTGGCATATGGAATAAGAAAATCAAGAAGAAGAAACTTATTTTCCTTGAATCCACTTAATATTGTCGAAATAACCTTTCATAAGAAAAACAACTATTACACAATAGTGGAATCTGAAATTATAAAAAATTTCAAGAATATTATGCAGGATATTAATAAGCTGGAAACAGCCCTTTATATATCGGACAGTGTAAATAAGATATATGATTTAACTTATGAAAATGAAGTTTTTTTTGATAGATTGGAAAAGATATTTGAGTTTATTAATAATACAGATAAGTTCGGCATAGGATACAAGTATTTTGTTATTCTGACCTTTTTAAGACGTATAATGGTAGAACAGGGAATATATCATTTTAATGGAATAAATGAAAGGCTCGGTATTGAACTTTCACATAGATATAGAGAAATAACTGAAATATATAAGGGAAATGCTGAAAATTCCGACTTTTTACAGGAAAAGTTCGAAGAATATTTAGTGTTTCTGAAAAAAATAGCTATAATTTTTGAAAAATATATAAATGAAAATTTACAAGTGAAAATGGAAATCAAAAAATTTATAATGGAGGATTTATGATGGCAAGTAAAAAAATTGCAGACTATATTGATTTTAATACTATTGAGCTGGACCTGAAATCAAAAAATAAAAATTCAGTTATTAAGGAACTCTATGAAAATATGAAGACCACAGGCCGTATAAAGAATGTTGAGCTTGGATTTAGTGATATATGTGAAAGGGAAAATATGGGATCCACTGGGATAGGAAAAGGAGTGGCACTTCCCCATGCAAAGACGGCGGCTGTGGATGAGATGATAATTACTTTAGGAATATCCAAAAACGGTATCGAATATGATACAATAGATGATGAAATTGTAAAGATATTTTTTATGTTCCTATGTCCTAAGGGAAATGCCCAGGAATACCTAAAGGTTCTTGCTAGAATCTCAAGGTGGATAAAGGATAATGAATTTAGAGAAGCACTTTTAAAGGCGAAGACCCGAAAGGAAATAATAGAAATCATTAAAGCTGAAGAATTTTAAAATGTTGTAGTGAGGGGAAAAATATGAAATGTCCATTTTGTGGTAGTGAAGATACAAAGGTAATAGATAGCCGTGCCTATTCTGATGGCAATTCGATAAAAAGGCGACGAGAATGTGAAAAATGTGAAAAGAGGTTTACAACCCATGAAAAAGTAGCTGAGCTTACTTTATATGTAATAAAAAAGGACGGGATAAAACAGTCTTATTCAAGGGAAAAGGTGCGTAACGGGATATTGAGGGCATTGGAAAAGAGAAAAATTGACTCAGAAAAGATTGAGGATGCAATAGACAAGATTGAAAGGGAAATACTTACGGAATATTCAGGGGAAATAAATTCAAGGGACTTGGGAAATATAATAATGTCCTATCTACTGGATCTGGATGAAATAGCTTATGTAAGGTTTGCTTCAGTATACAAGAAATTTGACAATCTGGAAAGTTTTATAAAGGAAATAGAAAAAATAAAAAATGATAAGCAGAAATTAGGAAAATAAGCGTTAAGTGAAAAGGACGTTTTGGGAGAGAGAAAACAATGGGAAAAAAATTATTTTTATTTATGAATATTATATTTTTTTTAATAATAGCCAATATGTTTTATAGTGCCTTTAAAGTCTATCTTATAAAGGAAGAGACAAATAAAGAAATTATAAAGTTGGAAGAAAAAGTAAATGAATATTCAGAAAAGAAGAAGAAGCTGGAAGAAAATATAAGTAATTTCAGTGAAGAGGAGAAGGTTGAACGTATAGCTAGGGACAGGTTAAATATGAAGAAGGAAGGGGAGACCATCTATCAGGTCATAACCAGCGAAAGTTCAAAATAGCTTTAGGAAAGACTGAGCCCGTATGTCTTAGAAAAATTTAATTATTAAAAAACAAATAAACATATAGAAGGCAATAGGGAATATATTTTTAAGGTAACAAGAGTAATAGAGGTATATTCTTTTGCCGTCTATTTTTTTATATTAAAATTTATAATTGGAGGGAAGCATGAAAAAAACATTTGTAATAATTTACATATTGGCATGTATATCAATTTTTGCCAATGATTCAGTGATAAAAAAGGCACTGGTGAAGGTTTACTCATCTCATCAGCTTTTTGATTATCTGTCTCCATGGCAATACGGTCAGAGTATATCGTCTACTGCCACAGGATTTATAATAGAAGGGAATAAAATTATAACCAATGCACATGCAGTACTTAATTCAAAATTTTTACAAATCAGAAAGGAAGGAGACTCCAAAAAGTATAAGGCAGTTGTGAAGTTTATATCAGAGGAATATGATCTTGCATTGGTGGAAGTGGATGATAAATCATTTTTTAACGGAACAACTGCATTGAAAATGGGAGAACTTCCTGAAATACAGGAAAAATTGGTTGTTTATGGATATCCCTTAGGAGGAGACAAACTAAGTACGACACAGGGGATAGTTTCAAGAATGGAGCATAGTATGTACACCCTCACAAATCAGAAGTTTTTGATAGGTCAGACAGATGCCGCAATAAATCAAGGAAACAGTGGAGGTCCTGTTGTAAGTAAGGGAAAAGTGGCAGGAGTTGCTTTTGCTGGACTGACTTCAGCAGATAATATAGGGTATTTTATTCCTGTAAACATACTAAAGAATTTTTTGGAGGACATAAGGGACGGAAGATACGATGGACCTCCTAATTTAGGAATAGAATGGTCAGCATTGGAAAGTTCGTCCCACAGGAGAATGCTTGGTATAGAGGATCAGAAGGGTGGAATTTTAATAAAAAAGGTCTTTAAAAATTCCCCTTTTGAGAATGTGTTGGAAAGAGATGATGTTCTTATGAAACTGGATAACTATCCAGTGGAATATGATGGTACTATTGAATTCAGGAAAAATGAAAAAACGGATTTCAGTTATGTAAATCAGCAAAAAAAATATGGTGACAGCATAAGCTATGAAATTATACGGGACAAAAAGAAAAAAACGGGACAGGTTAAGCTGGACAGAAGTGACATAGCCTATACAGTGGTTACTGATGTAACGATAGAGACTTCTCCTTCATATTTAGTATATGGGGGACTTCTGTTTGAACCTCTTACAAGTAATTATATGTCCGGTGTTGCCCCTCTATTAAATTATATTTATGATAAGGAGGAATACTATAAAGACTATGATCAGCTTGTGGTACTTGTGAGGGTTCTGCCGTTTGATGTGAATTTAGGTTATTCAGATGTAATAAATGAGGTTATAATGAAGGTGAATGGAGAAAAATACAAGAATTTTAAGGATTTTGCCCAAAAGGTAAAAAATGTAAAGACGGAGTTTATCGTATTTGAAAATGATAAGGGAGATAAGATTGTCCTTGATGTTAAGGAAGTGGAAGAACAAAAGGATGAACTATTTTCAAATTATAATATAACTTCTGAAATGTCAGATGATATTAAATAAAAATAGAAGTTTGTAAAAATATATACTTTTTAGAGAATAGAAAATACCAAAAAATTTTGATGTAAAAAAACTAAGAATAAAAATATTGTTAAAATGAAGAAAATAAAAATTTTAGAAATATTGATTCTAGAAAAAAATTGAATTTTAAAGAGAACAAACAGAAACGGAAGGAGGAAAAGCAGACACAAGTGATATTAAGTAGCTGCTTTAGATGAAGATGGTGGAATTATTTATAGCTATCAGGCATATATTAGAAAGGAAGTTCCAGAGTATATTTTCAATATTGGGGGTTGCAATAGCTGTAACAGTTTTTATTGTTTCCCTGACAGTTTCAAATGGACTTGGAAAAAATACGATTAGTTCTCTACTTTCACTTAGTCCCCATATACTAATAAGGAATGTTAAAAATACTCATTTTGAAGGGTATAAGGATGTAATCGAGAAGACAAAGGGAATTAAGGAAATAAAAGCTGTTATTCCCCAGATAAACAGTCAGTCTATAATAAAATACAATAATTATGCTAAGGGGGTGCTGGCAAATGGAATATCTCCTGAAAATGTAAAAAATGATTTAAGTTTGAAAATATCCAATGGAAATAACGATATTTCCCAGCTTAATTCTATACTGATAGGGGAAGAGCTTGCAAAGGAAATGGAAATAGCCGTGGGAAATGAGCTAAGTCTAGTATCCCCTGAAAATAAGGAAATGAAATTAATTGTGAGGGGAATATTTAAGACAGGTTTTTTAGATTACGACTCAAATCTTGTAATAATTCCACTACAAACAATGCAAATAATGGCTGAAAGGGGAGAAGTTGCCACAGAAATTGGGATAAAGACAGAAAATCCCCAAAAGATAGAGCCAGTGGTACAGGAGATATTTAACAGACTTCCTGTTAAGGAATATAGGATTATAAGCTGGAAACTAATAAATCAAAATTTGTTAAGGGCAATAAATTTTGAAAAGTTTGTGCTGGTGGCTATATTAAGTTTACTTTTGATAATATCCTGTTTTGCAGTATCTGTTATTTTAAATATGACAGTAAGGGAGAAAATAAAGGATATAGGAATATTAAAGTCCATAGGATATACAAATAAGCATATAAAAAATATCTTTACGATAGAAGGATTGATAATAGGGGTGTCAGGAATGGTTCTTGCGAGCCTTTTATCTCCTGCCATTCTTATCGCCTTAAAGAAGCTTTTTAAGATTTATATGAAAAATTCATACTATTATTTGGAGGAACTGCCCCTTTATATTTCAGGAAGGGAACTTGTAATAGTATATGCGGCGGCTTTTGCAGTAGTATTTATTTCCACAATATATCCAGCTACAAGGGCGGCAAGACTGAAACCTGTGGAGGCATTAAAACATGAATAATATAAATGATAAAATCATTGAATTAATAAATATAAATAAAATATATAAAACAAAGGCTGAAGAAATCCATATATTAAAAAATGTTAATCTGCTGTTTTCAAAGGGAGACTTTGTCTCCATACAGGGAAAATCAGGAAGTGGAAAAACAACACTACTTAATATATTGGGATTGTTGGATACTCCCACAAATGGGGAAATGCTAGTTGACGGGAAAAAGATAAACTATAAGGATGAAAAACTAAAGGATAGGATACGGAATGAAAAGATAGGTTTTGTATTTCAGTTTCACTATCTGTTAAATGAATTTACAGCATTGGAAAATGTAATGATGCCGGCTCTTATAAATAAAAAAATGAATAAAGCACAAATAAGGGAAAAGGCGAAAGAACTGCTGGAGCTGGTAGATTTGAAGGAAAGGACTTCTCATAAGCCTCTTGAACTGTCAGGTGGGGAAAAGCAGAGGGTTGCGATAGCCAGATCCATGATAAACAGTCCTGAAATAATATTGGCAGATGAGCCTACCGGAAATCTGGATACGGAAACGAGCCTAGTTATAAACAACCTCTTTCAGAAAATAAACAGGGAAAAGAAACAGTCCATTATTATAGTAACCCACAGTCTGGAGCTGGCAAACCTGGCCGATTTTAAATATAAAATAGAAAAGGGAATATTTAGTCAAATTGTATAATGGATAGAATTTATATGCATTATGATATGGATGCTTTCTTTGCAGCAGTGGAGCAGAGGGATAACCCCGCCTTACGAGGTATACCTATTGGAGTAGGGCATGGAATAATAACAACGGCAAGCTATGAGGCACGTAAATATGGAGTCAAGTCTGCCATGCCTGTAGCTGAAGCAAAAAAGCTGTGCCCTCAGCTAAAAATAGTGCCTGTCAGAAAATCCCTCTATTTCCAGGTGGGAGGAGAAATTCAGAATCTTATAAGGAAGTTTACTGATATGTATGAATTTACATCAGTGGATGAAGGCTATGTAGATATTACAGAATTTATAAAAAGAAAAGAAAATATAGAAAGATTTGTTATAAGATTTAAAAAATATATCTATAAAAACTCAAGGCTTACCTGTTCGGTTGGAGTAGGTTTCAGTAAGATAAGTGCTAAGATAGCAAGTGATATAAATAAACCTGACAGTTATTATATTTTCAAAAATAGAGAGCATTTTCTCGAATATATAATGGACAAGGAGATTTCCATTATACCGGGAATAGGGAAAAAAATGAAGAGATTTCTGGAACTTTTTAACATAGTACTGGTTTCTGACTTATATAAGATTGAAAAAAGAGAGCTTATAAGGAAATTTGGGAAAAGCAGGGGGGAATATCTTTACAATGTGGTAAGGGGGCAGCAGTATTCTGAAATAGATAATAGTAGGAAACGGCAATCCTACGGCCACGAAGTTACTTTCAACCAACCCATGAATGATGTTCAGGCACTGGAGGAACAACTGAGGGAACAGTCAGAGAAATTAAGTGGAAGGCTTATGAAAGGTAAGGAATATACTAAAACAATTACTGTAAAAATAAGGTATTCGGATTTTCATACTTATACACGGGCAAAAACTTTAAAAAATCCTACAAATAAAAGGGAAGAAATATTTTCTGCTGCAAGGGAAATTTTTTACAGTTTACGGAAAAAGGATGAAGTAAGACTTATAGGGATTCAACTTAGTTCAATTACCAAAAGTAATATAGTTCAGCTAACCTTTAACGACTTGAAGTTGTAGAATGAAAAGAAATAGTAAAAAGGAGGAAATTTATGGAATTTTATAAACGGCTAGTAATAAAAATATTGGAAAAAAGTACAATAGGAGAAAATAATGCTCTTTTGGTAAAACTTAAATCGGGGCATGATCTTACCCAAAAGGAAATGGGAATGTTAGAAGAGCTTATAGACTCCATATTGTAAAAATATCCTGTTATAGGAACAAAATAAATAACCTGTCCTGAAATATTTTACTTTGCTCAAAATATAAATTATGCTTGAATAATAGTGATAAAATGTTGTATACTTTAAATAACATCATCAATCACTATTTTTTTGTGATAAATATAAAATTATGGAAAGGCAGGTTGGAAAATGAGCGTTGAAAAACTATATCCTGAAAAGGTTTTTAGCTATTTTAGTGAAATTTCAAAAATACCGAGAGGATCGAAGAAGGAAAAGCAGATTAGCGATTGGCTTGTAAAATTTGCAAAAGACAGAAAATTGGAAGTTCTACAGGACGACTATCACAATGTCCTAATTAGGAAAGCTGCTACAAAGGGATACGAAGATTATTCTCCTCTTATAATACAAGGGCACATGGATATGGTATGGGAAAAGAATAAAGACACTAAGTTTGATTTTGCTACCCAGCCAATAGAACTTCTTGTGGAAGACGGCTTTTTAACGGCAAATGGGACTACTCTTGGAGCAGATAACGGAATAGCGGTAGCTTATGCTTTGGCAATACTGGACAGCGATGATATAAAACACCCTGACTTGGAAGTGATAATAACAAGTGATGAAGAGGACGGCATGTCAGGGGTAAACAACCTCGATTACAGTATTTTTGATGGGAAAACTTTGATTAATCTTGATACAGAAGAATATGGTCAGGTTTATGTGAGCAGTGCAGGAGGAGCAAGGACTTCAACACAGTTTATATTTGAAACAAAAAAAGCTGAGGAAGGGGAGTACACTTACCTTAAAATAGAAGTGAAAGGGCTCTCAGGTGGACATTCTGGAGCAGAAATACATAAGAATCTTGGAAATTCAAATAAAATATTATCAGAGGTACTGTATCATCTTAGTAAAAAGTATACTTTATCTCTAATTCATATAGACGGTGGAGATAAGGTAAATGCTATTCCTAGGGAGGCAGATATAAAAATAGGGATAAAACTTGAAAATGATACAGTAGATGATTTAAAAAAACTGGCTGAACTGGCTTTTGAAAATATATTAAAGGACTTTAAGGTTGTGGATAAGTCCCCTGTACTTATAGTGGAAAAGTTTACTCTTGAAGAAGAGTCTTTAAGAATATCTTCATCAAATACTTTAAATGTTATTTCCTTTTTACACGAAATTCCTAATGGAGTACTAAAAATGAGTGAACATATAGAAGGACTCGTTGAAACATCTATAAATCCAGGTGTTGTAAAGACGGAAATTTTAGATGGAAGTATGAAGATAGTAGTACAAACGTTACCTAGAAGTTCGGTAAATTCTTCCTTAGAAAAGCTGATAAATGAAATAACGGAACTTTCAAGGAATCACGGTGCGAATATAAAAATAGATTCTTCATATCCATCATGGGAATATAGGGAAAACTCTGCAATAAGAGATCTTATAGTGAAGTCTTTTAAGGAAGTGACAGGAAAGGATCCGAAAGTAAAGGCAATTCATGCAGGACTAGAGTGTGGAATATTTTCAGATAATATTGAAAATCTTGATGTGGTTTCCATCGGTCCTAATATACAAGGTGCCCATACTCCACAGGAAAGAATGGAAATAGAATCTGTTGGAAAAACATGGGAACTACTACTAAAGGTACTTGAAAATTACAATATTAAATCTGAATAGGATATTAAGAAGGCAGTAAAAAATGAAAAAAATAAAAATAAAGGAAGTCATAATTGTAGAGGGTAGAGATGATGTCACAGCAGTAAAAAGAGTTGTTGATGGACATGTTATCCCGTTAAACGGTTATTCGGGACTTACTAAGCAATCCTTGAGTAAACTGGAAAAAATTTCAAAGACAAGTGATTTGATACTATTTACCGATCCTGATTATGCAGGAAAGAAAATAAGGGATTTAATAAGAAAGCACATCCCTAATATAAAACATGCATTTATAAGCAGGAAAAATGCTGAAAAAAAAGGAAATATAGGAGTAGAAAATGCCTCTGATACTGCTATACTGTCGGCCTTGGAAAATATAATTTCAGAGGGAGATAATAATACAGATAATACTGTTCCAACCTTTACTAAAGAAGATCTTATTTTAAACGGACTTATGTCTGGGGAAGGTTCTAAGGAAAAAAGAGTAAAGCTGGGAGATTATCTAAAAATAGGATACTATAATGCAAAACAGTTATTAAATGCCTTAAATTCATTTAATATTTCAAGGGAAGCCTTTGATGAGGCAATAAGAAAAATAGATGATAAATAAATTTTGAATATAGTAAAATAGGAGTGTACATCTAGAATAAAGAACTGATAATAGTTGTTATTTCTACTCTTTAAGGGAAAATTTATAAGTAAAATTTTAAGATTTTAGGAGGCTGTCTCAAAATTCTGATTATTTTGAGGCAGTTTTTTTAGTATTTAGGCTGTATAATATGTGTGGGGGTGAAAAAAGAGAGTAGAATATTTAAGGGCAGTAAAAATCCAGAAAAAATTTGAGAAAAATTAGTTGTAAAAAAGAGAACCTTTACAATATAGTCGTTTCAAATACAAGAAAAAGACTCTTTTCACGAATATATAGTAAAACCTATTTAAAATAAAACTATAAATTTATTTTATAAAGTAAATTGCAATATTAAATGCGACATTTTTTAAAATATCTAATAATTAATTTCGTGTAAAAATTTTTCAAATGGTGTTGCATAGCCTAAACATTTTCTAGGTCTTGAATTTATCAGCATTAAGGTTCTTATCAGCTCCTCTGTTTTCACCTTTGACAGGTCGGTCTTCTTTG
>JBGXYD010000135.1:0-22172 GCA_041815005.1 Leptotrichia sp.
AATTTCAAAAGTTAACAATCTTAAATTTTCAGTTGATATAACAACAACAACTGAAATTATGGAAAACTGGGGTGCAAGAATTACAAAAGGTGAAAACTGGCTTGAAATAGTGGGGAATAATGGAAAAGTTGTTCCAAAAGATAAATATACTCAATGTAATGAATCAGGATCAACAATAAGATTTTTGATTCCTGTGGGACTTACAAATGAAAATGAGCTGATTTTTGACGGAAAAGGGAAATTGATTGACAGACCGTTAGATTCATATTATAAGATATTTGATAAACAGGGGTTAAAATATGAAACTACAGGGAATAAATTACCATTGACAGTTAACGGGAAATTGAAAGCAGGAGAATATGAAATTGACGGGAATATAAGTTCCCAGTTTATTACGGGACTTCTATATGCTCTTCCCCTTTTAGATGGAGATTCAAAATTGACTATCAATAAAAACCTTGAATCAAAAGGATATGTTGACTTAACATTAGAAATACTGGAACTTGCGGGAATTGAAATAAAAAATAATGACTATAAGTCATTTGAGATAAAAGGAAATCAAAAATATAAGCCATTTAACTATACTGTTGAAGGGGATTATTCACAGGTTGCGTTCTGGATTGTGGCTGGAATTATTTCTGCTAATAAGGACAATGAAATAAAGTGTCTTCATGTGAATAAAAATTCTCTTCAAGGTGACAGGGAAGTAATAGAAATAGTTGAAAGAATGGGAGCAGACATTGAAATCTCTGATGATTATATCGTTGTAAAGCCGTCAAGGACAAAAGGGACAGTAATTGATATTTCCCAATGTCCTGATATTGCTCCAATTCTAACAGTTTTAGGAGCTTTAAGCGAAGGTGAAACTAGAATTATAAATGGGGAAAGGCTTAGAATAAAAGAGTCTGACAGGATAACATCAATAAAAACGGAACTTAATAAACTTGGAGCAAAAGTTGAGGAAGAGGGAGATAGCCTTATAATTCAAGGTGTTTCAACTTTTAAAGGCGGAGTGGAAGTAAGTGCATGGAACGACCACAGAATAGCAATGTCTTTAGCTATAGCTTCTACAAGATGTGAAGACGAAATAGTAATAGATGAAGCTGAAAGTGTAAAAAAATCTTATCCTCATTTCTGGGATGATTTTGAGAAAATGGGTGGAAAATTGTTATGAGTATATTATTTTTAACATCATATTTAGCAGGAACAAAAAATTTAGTGGGAGAATTTTTAAAGGATATTCCAGAAAAAGAAATTACATTTATTCCCACTGCTTCAAATACCGAAGATTATAAAGAATACGTAGATGAAGCTAAACAAGTCTTTTTGGAACTAGGCTTTTCATTAAATATTGTAGATATTTCAAAAAAAGAAAAGGACGAGTTGGAAAAAATATTGGAAAATACAAAGATTCTTTATATATCAGGTGGAAATACATTTTATCTGTTACAGGAGCTGAAACATGGAAAAATTTTGGATACTATTAAAGACAGAATTTCGGATGGAATGATATATATGGGGGAGTCGGCAGGAGCAATGATTACTTCCAAAAATATAGAATATAGCCAGATAATGGACAATAAGGAAATTGCTACTGATTTAGATAATTATGAAGCATTAGATATTACAGATTTTTATATTTTACCTCATAATAATGAATTTCCGTTTGCTGAAAGTACAAAAGAAACCATAAGAGTTTATGGGAATAAATTAAACCTGCTTCCACTAAGTAATAGTGAAGCAGTTCTTATAGATGGGAAAGATTTTGTTATAAAAAATAATGGCAGGTAAAGAATTATAGAAAACAGGGAAGGATAAAATATGGGAGCAAATTTTGGTAAAAATTATAAAATTTCACTTTTTGGTGAATCACACGGGATTGCATTAGGAGCTAACATTGACGGTATTCCTGCGGGAACGGAGCTAGACATAGAATTTATCAAGGTGGAAATGAAAAGAAGGGCACCGGGAAGATCGGACTTATCAACACCTAGAGTGGAAAAGGACGAATTTGAGATATTAAGTGGCTTTGTCAATGGGAAAACGACTGGAACACCCCTTGCCATGATAATAAGAAATAAGGATCAAAGGTCAAAGGATTATAGTGAACTGGCTAAAAAACCGAGACCTGGACATGCTGACTGGTCTGGAATGAACAGGTACAAAGGATTTAATGATATAAGGGGAAGTGGACATTTTTCAGGGAGGATAACTACCTCCATTGTTTTTGCGGGGGCTATCGCAAAGCAGCTTTTAAAGGAAAAGGGGATATTGATAGGTGCCCATATTAAGTCATTAAATAATATAGAAGACAGGGATTTTACAGAAAGTGATATTACAGAGGAGAATATAGACAGATTAAGGGAAATGGTTTTACCTACGTTAGATCAAGGTGTGGGCAAGAAAATGGAAGAGGCTATACTAAAGGCTAAGGAGGAAATAAACTCCCTCGGGGGAATTGTGGAACTTATGATAACCGGAATGAAACCTGGAATAGGAGATCCTTTCTTTGAGTCTATGGAAAGCGAATTGGCAAGAATGATATTTTCCATTCCCTCAACAAAGGGGATAGAATTTGGAGCGGGCTTTGGGATAACGAGAATGACAGGATATGAAGCAAATGATGAAATGTATTTTGATGAAAATGGAAATATCAGGTCATATACAAATAATAATGGTGGGATAATTGGTGGAATAACAACAGGAATGCCTATAAGCTTCAAAGTAGCTATCAAGCCTACAGCTTCCATTGAAAAGGTACAAAAGACAGTAAATCTTGAAACAAAGAAAAATGATACTCTGGAAGTCAAAGGAAGACATGATCCTGTAATAGTTCCAAGAGCGATAGTGGTATTGGAAGCAGCTACAGCAATAGTTATACTTGACAGGATAATGGAATCAAAGAAATACACTCTTTAATTTAACGGGTGTTTATAATAATGAAATTTGAATATCAAAAAATTAAAAAAGCAAGTTTTTATTACATATTTTATTATGTATGCAGGACTTGTTTTTTTTGAAATTATATATCCAAAAAATACTTATCAATTTCATATAAAATGACGTATTTAATATTGACATTAAAAATTATTATGATATAATATATAAAAATAAAACACGACATAAAAGGAGAAGGTTAATATGGAATTATCAAAAAGGCAAGAGGAAATACTGTCTATTATAAAAAAAAACCAGCCTATAACAGGAGAAGAAATAGCAATAAATCTAGGTTTATCAAGATCCACCCTAAGGACAGATTTGGAAGTTCTCACCATATTGGGATATTTGGAAGCTAAGCCTAAGGTGGGATATGTAATTAAAAAACAGCAAAATACATATTATAAGGATAAAAGAGTGGAAGAGGTCATGAGTGTGGCAATAGTGATTAATGAAAGGAAGTCCCTACATGATGCTATAGTAAGTATTTTCCTTGAAGATGTAGGGAGTCTTTTTGTAAGTGGAGAAAAAGGGTTGACAGGTATAATATCACGAAAGGATATAGTTAAGGCTATGATGGGGGGAGTAGATTTGCACTCTATGCCTGTAAGCATGATAATGACGAGAATGCCAAATGTAATCACACTGGAAGGGAACTCTCTTGTGAGCGAGGCGGTTCATAAACTTATAGTTCATGAAATAGACTCCTTGCCAGTGGTCGAGTATAAGGAGGGAAATGTTAATATAATAGGTCGATTTACAAAAACAAATGTAACAAGACTTTTTTATGAAATAATAAACCCATCATTCGGAGGAGAATAAAATGAAGCTGAATATATATGTGTTATCAGATTCACTGGGAAATACAGGGGAAAAAGTAGCCAAGGCATGCCTTGCCCAGTTTGACTATTCTGATTGGGAAATAAGAAAGTATGCACGTATAAGTGAGGATATTTTGGAAGATGTCCTTGATGAGTGTAAAAGGGAAAATTCCATAATAATATACTCAGTCGTAACGAAGGAGATGTCAGAAAAAATAAAGGGATTTGCCGAAAGAAATAATATAGCTTCCTTTGATATTATTGGAGGAATAATCGATGAGATAGAAGAACGTCTAAAGATGAAGCCTATACGGGAGGCAGGAATTATAAGGCGAATGGATGAGGAATATTTCAAAAGGGTGGAGGCGATGGAGTTTGCGGTAAGATATGATGACGGTAAGGATCCAAGGGGATTGAAAAAGGCTGATGTTGTACTTATCGGAATTTCCAGGACTTCAAAGACTCCTCTTTCCATGTATCTGGCAAATAGAAATATAAAGGTTGTGAATGTTCCTCTTGTGCCAGAAGCCATGCCTCCGAAGGAATTAAAGGAAATTTCCTCAAGCAGAATAATAGGACTTATAAATTCCCCTGAAAAACTAAATCAGATAAGAGAGGAAAGATTGCAGTCACTGGGAATGGGAAAAGGAGCATCCTATTCATCTATGACAAGAATATTGGAAGAACTTGATTATGCTGAAAGAATAATGAAAAAAATCGGATGTCCTATAATAGACGTCTCAAATAAAGCTATTGAAGAAACAGCAGATATAATAATAGACATTTTAAAAAAGCAGCAGATATATTTAAATATATAGATATTTATAAAAATATATACTTTTTTTAAATTGAAAAAAGCTAAAAAACTTATTTTAATAATAAAAAATTTAATATAATAGAGGAGGAGAAAATGAAAAAACTTATTTATAATTTTAAAGATGGAAATAAGGAAATGAAGTCTCTTTTGGGTGGGAAGGGTGCAAATCTAGCAGAAATGGTTAATATAGGACTAAACGTTCCGCCAGGATTTACCATTACTACAGAAGCTTGTACAAAATATTACGAAAAAAATAAGGAAATTTCACCGGAACTGATAAAGGAGATTGAAGACAATCTTCAAACTTTGGAAAAGGAATCAGGGAAGACCTTTGGTGGAGGAGAAAATCCATTACTGGTTTCTGTAAGGTCAGGATCAGTATTTTCAATGCCTGGAATGATGGATACAATATTAAATTTGGGGTTAAATGACATTACAGTGGAAACAATAATTAAAAATACTGGTAACGAGAGATTTGCTTATGACAGCTATAGGAGATTTATTCAGATGTTTTCCGATGTTGCAATAGGAATTCCGAAATCGAATTTTGAATTGGTGCTGGAAAACATGAAAAAGGAAAAGGGTATTGAAAATGATATAGATATAGATGCCAATACCTTTAAGGAAATTGTGCAAAAATACAAAGAAATATATATGAGGGAAACTAAAAGAGAATTTCCGCAGGATCCAAAGGAACAGCTTATATGTGCAGTAAGGGCAGTCTTTGATTCATGGGAAAATCTGAGGGCAAAGGTGTACAGAGATTTAAATGGGATATCACATAAGCTTGGGACAGCAGTAAATATACAGAGTATGGTTTTTGGAAATACAGGAGATAAATCTGGAACCGGTGTCGCATTTACTAGAAATCCTTCCACAGGAGAAAACCGGGTATTTGGAGAATTCCTAATAAATGCACAAGGGGAAGATGTGGTTGCTGGGATAAGGACTCCCCAGTCAATAGATGAACTTAACAGAATAATGCCTACCATTTATGATCAGTTTATAAATACAACGCAAATTTTGGAAAATCATTATAAGGATATGCAGGATATAGAGTTTACCATTGAAAATGAAAAACTTTTTATACTTCAGACTAGGAACGGAAAAAGGACTGCAAAAGCAGCAGTAAATATTGCAGTAGATATGGTGGAGGAAGGGAAGATTACAAAGGAGGAATGTATAGCCCGTATAGAACCTAAGACTTTGGAGCAGTTGTTACATCCTACTTTTGATGAAAATGAAATAAAAAACTTTAAGGTTATATCTAAAGGGCTTCCTGCATCACCAGGTGCTGCTTCAGGAAAAATATATTTTACTGCTGAAGATGTGGTAAAGGCAAAGGAAAAAGGGGAAAAAGCGATACTTGTAAGACAAGAAACTTCCCCGGAAGATATAGAAGGTATGGTGAGTGCAGAAGGTATAATGACAGCCTGTGGAGGAATGACTTCACATGCGGCAGTAGTTGCACGGGGAATGGGAAAATGCTGTGTAGCAGGAGTTACAGGAATCCGTGTCTCTGAAGAAGAAAAATTTATGAAATCAGGAGATAAAACTTATGCAGAAGGGGACATCATATCATTGGACGGTTCCACAGGGACAGTTTATGAGGGGGATATTCCAAAATCAGGATTAAGCATGATAGATAATTTTAATGTCCTGATGAAATATGTAGATGAAATAAGAAAAACGAAGGTCTGTGCAAATGCCGATAATCCAAGGGATGCAAAAAAAGCATTGGAATTTGGGGCAGAAGGTGTGGGACTTTGTAGGACAGAGCATATGTTTTTTGAAGAAGACAGGATTTTAAAAATTCGAAAGATGATAATGGCAAAGGAAAAGGCAGAAAGGACGGAATACCTAAATGAACTTTTACCTTTTCAAAGACAGGATTTTATGGATATTTATGAAGTAATGGGAGGAAAGCCTGTAACTGTAAGACTTTTAGACCCTCCTTTACATGAGTTTTTGCCACATAATGACGAAGATATAAGGGAAGTCGCAAATGCGATGGGAAAAACCTTTGAAGAAGTAAAGGATACGGTAAATTCCCTGAATGAATTTAATCCAATGCTCGGACATAGAGGATGCAGATTGGCAATAACATATCCTGAAATTTATATTATGCAAGCAAGGGCAATAATAGAAGCCGCAATGGAACTGAAGTTAAAGGGTATAAACGTAGAGCCTGAAATAATGGTTCCCCTTGTGGCAACACAAAAAGAGCTTAAACTAATAAGGGAAAGTTTGGAAAATGAAATAGAAGGTATTTTTAATGATAGAGGGGACAGGGTAAATTATACAATAGGAACAATGATAGAAGTTCCAAGGGCTGCAATAACAGCAGATGAAATTGCAGAGACCGCAGACTTCTTCAGCTTTGGTACAAATGATATGACTCAAATGGGATTTGGATTTTCACGGGATGATTCAGGGAAATTTTTAGAAGAATATGTGGAAAAGGAAATATTAAAGGCAAGTCCATTTGAAAGTATTGATCAGGGTGGAATCGGGAAATTCGTAAAAATGGCATGTGAACTGGGGAGAAAGACAAATCCTAATTTAAAACTGGGTGTATGTGGAGAGCATGGAGGAGACCCTACTTCAGTTAAGTTTTTCTATAGGCTGGGGTTAAACTATGTAAGCTGTTCTCCATTTAGGATACCTATTGCAAAGTTAGCTTTAGCACAGGCAATCTTAGAAAATAAATAAAAAGTAAATAAAGTAGGGCAAGTTTTCGATGTATAAAAAACATATCGAAAACTTGTTTTCTTTGGTAAAGGATCCTATAGTGAAATTAAAAAATTTTACTTGACTTTTATGTGAATAAAAGGTATAAATAAATACATGTCTTTGAAAAATATTTGCTTGAACAAATATATTTCAAAATTTTCTATTTTTTAGGGGACTATTATATTAATAGTTATAAATATTTTTTAGGAGGAACGTTATGGGAAAATACCAAGATGAAGCAAAGAAGCTTCTGGAACTTGTTGGTGGAAAGGAAAATATAGCGAGTGTTACACACTGTGCTACAAGAATGAGATTTGCATTAGTAGACGAGGGAAATGCTAATGTTAAGGAAATTCAGCAGTTGCCTACAGTAAAGGGAACTTTTACGAATGCAGGGCAGTTTCAAGTTATTATGGGAAATGATGTAGGGGATTTTTTCAAGGATTTTGTAGATGTTGCAGGAATACAGGCATCATCTAAAGAAGATGTTAAGAAGGCTGCAATGAGTAAACAGCCATTATTACAGAGAATGGTAGCTCATCTAGCTGAAATATTTGTACCACTTATTCCGGCACTGGTTGCAGGAGGGCTTATGTTGGGAATTGGAAATTTCCTACAGGCGGGATTACCGGTCTTAGATGGAAAATCTTTTAAGGAAACATCTGAATTAGCAAGAATAGTATTATTCTTTACAGACTGGATAGGTGGAGCGGTATTTGGGATGTTACCAGTTCTAGTATGTTGGTCCACTGTTAAGAAGTTTAAAGGAAATGAAGCGTTAGGAATAGTTTTAGGATTAATGCTTGTGGCAGGTTCCATGTTAAACGCCTATGTTTACGGGAATATGACAGGAGCAGGGGTAAATGTAAAAGAAGCATTATTAAATGGAAATGCTGATTTCGGAATAGAAGCAGGAAAACATATATTAAATTTAGGATTTACAAAATTAGCCTTAATTGGATATCAGGCACAAGTAATACCTGCAATGTTTGCCGGTATAGCACTTTGCTATATTGAAAGTTTCTTTAATAAAAGAACTCCTGAAGTATTGAAATTAGTATGGGTTCCATTTATAACATTAATAGTTACAGGGTTCCTTACAATATTATTTATAGGACCTTTTGCAAGAACTCTAGGAGAGCTTTTGGTGAATATGTTTGGATTCCTGTTTAAAACACCGGGATTAAAATATTTAGGGGCTATTCTATTTGGTTCTACTTATGCACCGCTTGTTATAACAGGGCTTCACCATACATTTATAGCAGTAGA
Source organism: Leptotrichia sp. (assembly GCA_041815005.1). Taxonomy (GTDB): domain Bacteria; phylum Fusobacteriota; class Fusobacteriia; order Fusobacteriales; family Leptotrichiaceae; genus Leptotrichia_A. The sequence goes on from JBGXYD010000135.1 coordinate 8,578, forward strand.
TTTACAGTTGGCGGCGGCAGAAGGTGGAACATTTATATGGCCATTAATAGCATTGTCTAATATAGCACAATCAGGGGCAGTTTTTGCAACATATTTCTTATACAAAAAAGATGAAAAGCAAGCATCAGTTTCATTGTCATCAACTGTTTCTGCATGGTTTGGTATAACAGAGCCTGCATTATTTGGAGCAAATTTAAAATATATGTATCCGTTTTATGCGGCACTCGTGGGATCAACAGTGGGAGCATTGATATCTACAGGATTTAATGTATTGGCAAATGGAATCGGTGTAGGAGGATTAGCATTGGCATTCCTTTCAATTAAATTTGAAGGTGCTCATCAATTAGGATTTGCATTGGCTTCGATTGCGGCATTTGGACTTGCATTCGGTCTGACAGTTGTATTCTCAAAAAATAAAAAATTAAATAAAGGAAGTCTGACAAATTAATTTATGGACTTACTGATAAAAAAAACTCTCTAGCAATAGGGAGTTTTTTTAGTTATTCCAGATAGCTTTTAATTTCATTTAAAGTTCTGCTATCCTTCAAAATACTGGTGTGAGTGGTATTATCAATGGTCTTATATTTACAGTTTTTCAACCTTGCCGTAGAGAAGGGAACCATTCCGTCATCAGTTCCTGGAATAATCCACGAATATAAGAAATTATTGGATTTGTTTCCTATCATAACGTAACAGCTATAATCAGGTTCTCCAAGAAGATTTACGAAACTGTCAGGGGAGGTCTTAAACTGGGAAACAGCATCTCCCAAAGTACTTCTTATTACATCTGATAGTGGAAAATCAGCCAGCTGACTTCCATGTGAAGGTGGGGAAATAAATACCACTTTTCCGATATTATCTAATCTGTTATTTTTAAGATAGTGGCGTAAGACAACAGAGCCTAAGGAGTGTACCACAAAATTTATTTTTAGCGGAGGAAGTCCTTGAGATTTTCGTTTTGTATTTTCTTTGGAGAGATATTCCACATAGTAATCCACCTCTTTAGCAATGTATTTTTCAGTAATTTCCTGAATAGTGCCTTCAGTGGTAGGATATTGGATATTTACCCCTGCATATCCCTCTTTTTCCAGAAAGGAAGTGATTTCTCCTAAATCTTTATCTTCTCCGTAAATTCCGTGAAAAAGTATGACAATTCCCTTTGTATTTGTCAAATTTCCATACCTTTCAATTTTATTTTCATGGAAAAGAAGAATTTTTGTTATCCATAATCCTAAAAAAATAGATATTATGACAAATATAAGAGATATAAATGTCTTTTTTATTCTTTTTTCAATTTTCATATAAAGTAGTCTCCTTAAATATTTTTTAATAATATCATTGATAAAAGCCTTTTTTCATTAATATTTTTATTTTTTATTATTTTTTAATCTTTCGAAAAGTATGTCTATTTACCTCCATATTTCAAATTAAAAATAGCAAATAGCCAAAAAGAGCAATAATAGCCCCCATTAAGGCTTCTCCCACCATAAGTCCGCTAGAAAAGGACAAGGCTCTAGAATGAATATTTTTTGAAATCCTTGAGGAAATATAACTTATAATACCCCCAGCCAGTACAGTCAAAGAAACATTGAAGGGAAGATAAATCCCTAAGGCAAAGGTGGCAATGGGAAAATGAAAGAAACCAGCTAAACTCCCTATTGCCAATCCAATAAAGAATATCCATATAAGATGTTTATTATTGAAGAAAATATCCATATGGGGAATATAAAGACCTTTAATATTGGGAATATTTAAAGTACTTTTTCCATTAAAAAATTCAAAAAATAAAACCCATATTACACAAGAACCGACAAAAATACCGATAATTTTTCCTATGAGATGGTGAAGAGGGTTAATTTTTAACTTTAATCCCACTATAAAGTCATTTAATGTATCCCCTGACAGTCCTCCCCCAATGGAAGCGACACACCCAATAAGAAAAATATTATTTATGTTCAGGTTTGTGGAAAAGGCAGAGCTGTTTATGTTAAGTCCTTCCAGAAGACTATTAAGGAAAAGGGAAGTAGAAGCGATTATTACTCCCGAAATTTCCATTACATAGAATCCAGTTTTACTATATATAATACCCATAGTGGCAGTACAGATCAGACATATCCCCATAAGAATAAGGGAAATAAATATATTTATCCTGTAAAAATACCAGCTGACAAAGGTAATCAAAAATAAAAATAATAAAAGCAGGATTTTAGTATCTAGAAAATCTTTCTTTGAGCTATTTTTTAAGGAACTTTTTTTATTACCTTTATTTTCCTGTCTGACTATGCCTGGTGCAGTTTTCCTCTTAAATATAAATTCGCATAGTAATATCCCGCAGCCGATGCCCACAATAAGACCCATCGAAAGACTTGATTTTAGCTCTGTAAGTGAGGTTTTGCTATATCCGTGTAAAGTCATAATAGGACTGATAATCATATGGAAAAGTCCGCCTCCAAAAAACCAAAGTACTGTCTGCCTAATTCCAAGCATGAAACCTATCCCCACAAGGAAAGGGGAAAAGTGTAAGGATGACATACTTTTTTCCAATGTACCCATTTTTGAGGGAAGAACCCTCAAATTAAACTGGAAGTCTCTGAAAAAGGAAATAAGGGAACTTAAAATAATTCCCGTTATTTGTAGAAAAAAATCTATTTTATTGCTTTTCACATTAGGCAAAGTGGAAATAGCCTTTCCCATAGGAAATTCTGTATGTTCTTCTGCGATGATCCAATTTTTTAAAAGAAGAGGTATAACAAGACCGCAAATTCCACCTAAAATAAGCGTGGCTAGAAACAAAGTCCTGTCAATGGATAAGGGCTTTCCTCCAAAGGCTAAGAACAGCGAAACTGAAAAACCTGCCCCAATGGCAATAATACCTGCTCCACTTATTATAGAATGAACTGTAAGGTAACAGTCTTTTTCCTTTTTATCTATTAAGTTTAGGACATATATTGAAAAAAGGGCAGACATTACAGCAGGAAAGGAGAAAATTCCAAATCTTAGTATAGTATAAAAGGAAGTTGCTGAAACTAGTATAGCCCCCATAATCCCGAAAAAGATAGGTTCTAAAGGTAAGCTTTTATTAATATTTTTATTTGCATTCTTCTTTTTTTCACTTTTCTTTTGTCTTTGCATGAAATCTCCTTTCCTAAAAAAAATTTATTTTATAAAATTTTACTCTTTTTTTTCTGTTTTGTCAATTTGGAAGTACAACAATTCCTAAATTAAAAAAGTTTCAAAAAATTATATCTAAAATTTATTTTAATAAAATAATTTTAAATTATAGAAATAAAAATAATATCAAAATCAAAAAAAATATTTTGATTTTCAAAAGAAAATAAGTTATAATGTATATAGAAATGAAATAATTAATTAAAGAAAGGGAGTGCTTTTAAGGATGAATGCATGGAAAGACTTTAAAGAGGGGAACTGGAGTAACGAGATTGATGTAACGGATTTTATTAGAAGAAATTACACTGAGTATACGGGAGATGAAAGTTTTTTAGAAGGACCGACGGAAGCTACCTCAAAAATGTGGAATTCCCTTATGGAAAAGTTTAAGATAGAAAGGGAAAAGGGGATATACGATGCAGAAACTAAGATACCATCCCAAATAGACGCATATGGACCGGGATATATCGACAAGGATCTGGAAAAAATAGTGGGGTTACAGACGGATGCTCCATTAAAAAGAGCGATTTTTCCTAATGGAGGATTAAGAATGGTGAAAAACAGTCTGGAGGCCTTTGGGTATAAACTGGATCCCCAAACAGAGGAAATTTTCACAAAGTATAGAAAAACTCATAATGATGGAGTTTTCTCAGCTTATACAGATAGTATAAGAAAGGCAAGAAAGACAGGTATAATAACAGGTCTGCCAGATGCCTATGGAAGAGGAAGAATTATAGGAGATTATAGAAGAGTTGCCCTTTATGGAGTGGACAGGCTAATACAGGAAAGGGAAGCAAGACATAGGGCATGTGATCCTTCAGAAATGACAGAAGATAAGATTAGGCTAAGAGAAGAGTTGTCTGAACAAATATATGCATTAAAGGCATTGAAAAGAATGGCTGAATCTTATGGATTTGATATTTCAGAACCTGCTTCCACTGCACAGGAGGCAATTCAGTGGACTTATTTTGCATATCTGGCGGCTACAAAGGATCAGAATGGTGCGGCAATGAGTATTGGAAGGGTTTCTACATTCCTTGATATCTATATTGAAAGGGATTTAAAGGCAGGGATAATTACAGAAAAAGAAGCTCAGGAATTTATGGATCATTTTGTAATGAAGCTAAGGCTAATAAGATTTTTAAGGACACCTGAATACGATGCATTGTTTTCAGGGGATCCTGTATGGGTTACAGAGTCAATAGGTGGAATGACAGTGGACGGAAAGTCCCTTGTGACAAAGAACTGTTTTAGGATACTTCACACACTATATAATATCGGACCTTCTCCAGAGCCTAATTTGACGGTTTTATGGAGTGAAAATCTTCCTGAAGCATGGAAAAAATATTGTGCAAAGGTTTCAATAGATACTTCTTCACTACAGTATGAAAATGATGATATAATGAGACCTCAGTTTGGTGAAAATTACGGGATAGCATGCTGTGTGTCTCCAATGGCAATCGGTCAGCAGATGCAGTTTTTTGGAGCAAGGGTAAATCTTCCTAAGGCACTTCTTTATGCGATAAACGGAGGAAAGGATGAAAAGATAAAACTTCAAGTAACTCCTGAAGGAATGTTTAAAAAGATTGAAGGGGAGTATCTTGAATTTGATGAAGTGTGGGATAAATTTGATAAACTTCTTGATTGGCTTGCGGAAACTTATGTAAAAGCATTGAATATAATCCATTATATGCATGATAAATATTCTTATGAGTCACTGGAAATGGCACTTCATGATGTTGATATAAAAAGGACTCAAGCTTTTGGAATAGCCGGTATTTCCATAATTGCAGATTCTCTTGCGGCTATTAAACATGGAAAAGTAAGAATAGTAAGGGATGAAGAAGGGGATGCTGTTGACTATGTGGTTGAAAAGGGGTATGTTCCATTTGGAAATAATGATGATGCTACAGACCAGTTTGCAGTCGATGTTGTAAAGGTATTTATGAATAAAATTAGACAGCATAAAATGTATAGGGATGCTATTCCTACACAGTCAGTGCTTACTATTACTTCAAATGTAGTTTATGGAAAAAAGACAGGAAGTACTCCTGATGGAAGAAAAGCAGGGGAGCCTTTTGGACCGGGAGCAAACCCTATGCACGGAAGGGATACGAGGGGAGCAGTAGCTTCGCTTGCTTCAGTTGCCAAACTTCCTTTTGAAGATGCAAATGATGGAATTTCCTATACATTTGCAATAACACCTGAAACTTTAGGTAAAAATGAAAATGAAAAAAAGGGAAATCTAGTAGGATTATTAGACGGATACTTTAACCAGACGGGACAGCACCTGAATGTAAATGTATTTGGAAAGGAACTTCTGGAAGATGCTATGGTAAAACCTGAAAACTATCCTCAGCTTACTATAAGAGTTTCAGGATATGCTGTAAACTTTGTAAAATTGACAAAAGAACAGCAGCTGGATGTTATAAATAGGACTATATCAAATAAATTCTAGGATAAATTCTTAAGGATTACAGTGGAGATTTATTTATAGGAACAAAGTTTGAAAAATATTTATACAGTTTTATGTCGCATGTATGTTTTGTGAAGATAGACATGCGGCATATTTTCTATTTTTAGGGGAAATGGAAAAAGGACAGAATATTTAAAAGTAAATGTAGCAGGGAGTAACGGAAACAGGGAGATCTGCTTAAAAAGATAAAATATTAAAGAGAGGATAATGACTATGGAAGGATATATACATTCATTTGAATCTTTTGGGACAAAGGATGGACCAGGGATAAGATTTGTCCTATTTTTACAGGGGTGTCCCTTAAGGTGTCTTTACTGTCATAATGTGGATACATGGAATCTAAAGGACAAAAAGTACATGATGGCAGCTGATGATGTAATGAAGGAAATACTGAAGGTAAAAGGATTTATTAAAAGTGGAGGAGTGACAGTTTCAGGGGGAGATCCTCTTATCCAACCTGAATTTTTAACAGAACTTTTTAAGTTATGTAAAGAAAATGGTATTCATACGGCAGTGGATACATCTGGATATATATTTAACGAAAAAATTAAAAAAGTGCTGGAATATGTGGATCTTGTTCTTTTGGACATAAAGCATATAAATCCTGTGAAATATAAGGAAATCACATCCGTAAAATTGGAAAACACACTAAAATTTGCAGAATATCTGTCGGATATAGGAAAGCCTGTATGGATAAGATATGTGCTTATACCAGGATATACAGATAATGAAAATGACCTGAATGAATGGGCAGAATATGTTTCGGGGCTTAAAAATGTGGAAAGGGTGGATATACTTCCCTTTCATCAAATGGGGGGATATAAATGGGAACAGGTGGGAAGAGAATATAAACTGAAAGAAGTCCAAACTCCCCTGCCACACGATGTAAAAAGAGCAGAAAAGATATTTTTATCCTATAACTTAAAGGTAAACGGATAAATTTCTGTGGTTTAGGAAGTTGAATAAAATTATAGAAAGACTAACTATACATTTTATTTGTTGACCGTATATTGAGAAGTATATCCGTTATATCACCGGAAAATCAGGATAAAAATAAATAAATCTCTAACTTTATAGAAAGATGAAAGGGTTATATTAAGAGTGATAACAAAAAATGATCTTTTGTTTAGCAAATAGAAAAATACAGTGGATTTTTATTAAAGGCAATAATATCTAGAAAGGAAGAGATTAAAATTATGAAAAATAGAAGGATTTATATTACTATGATAGCTCTTTTAACTTTGTTTGTAGGATGTGCTGCGGGTAAAAGCAGCCATACTGATAATAGCCATACTAATATAGGGAGAAGTACAGATACAGGAAAAGCTCCGGAGCCATCTGAAGAGGTTGAAAATAAGGATTCTATTAAGCTTGAAGGCTCAAAGTGGGAACTTGTAACCATATCAGGAAAAATGACGGAAGATATACGGGTATCACTATCCTTTTCTGATGATAAGGGGATATCAGGGAAATCAGGAGTGAACCATTATTTTGGAAACTACAGCATAAATGAAAACATTATTTCTATTAAAGTAGGAGGAGTTACAAAGATGGCGGGGCCTGAAAAGGCAATGAAGTTGGAAGCGGAATATTTAGATCTTCTGGAAAAGGTGGAAAAGGTGGAAGTAAATAAGGATGAAATGACTTTACAATCGAAGGACGGAAACATGCTATTTAAAAGGGTAAAGGAAGAGAAATAACTAAGTTAGCATAATAAAAAATAACAAGACAGAAGGGAAAACCGTACAGGTGAGGCGACTCCTCTCATATTGTAAACTGAGAGACAGAAAGTCAAGAAAATAAGGGGAGAAATCTGAAGTAAAACATGGCAAAATATACAGTTTCCCTTCTTTTTTTTTTATGGTATAATTTAAAAAAGAAATTAGAGAAAAAGAGGGAAAAATGCAGAGAATAGGGATTGTTGCAGAGTATAACCCCTTTCATAACGGTCATCTTTATCAGATTGGGGAAATACGTAAAAGATTTGGAAGTGAAACATTTATAGGAGTAGTTACAAGTGGTAATTTTGTCCAGCGGGGGGAATTTTCCTATATGGATAAATGGGAAAAGACAAAGGCTGCCTTAGATTCAGGGGTGGATCTTGTAGTAGAGATGCCCCTGTATTATTCCATACAGAATGCAGAAATTTTTGCCAGAATGTCCACACGGATATTGGAAAAACTGGGAATGGATTTTCAAGTTTTCGGAGCGGAGGAGGAAAATAGGGAAGTTCTTGAAGAAGTTCTGAAAATACAGTCTCACAGGGAATACGGTCAAAGGCTGATGGAGTACATGAAAAAAGGGAACAGCTACAGTACCTCCCAGCGGGAAGTACTTTCCCTGTATGGATTAAAGGACATAGTGAGATCTAATAATATTCTTGCCCTTGAATATATGAGAACTATGAAAAATTATAAATTAAAAATAAAACCTTATATAATAAAAAGGGAGGTATCAGAGTATAATGAAAAAAAAATAGAAAAGCAAAGGAAGAAGATAGCGAGTGCCACATTTATAAGGAATATTCTTGAAAATGACAATGGAGGGGATGCTGTTAAGGCTATAAAGGATTTTGTTCCTAAGTTTTCCTATAATATTCTCGAGGAAAAAGTGAAAATAGATTCTGAAAGGGGAATATCATCAAAAAAACTAAAGGAGGAATCCTTTAGATTCTTTAAATATAAGTTGTTAATGGAAACCAAGAAAGAAATAATAAAAATATATGATTTAACAGAGGAAATATATGCTAGAATATATAGAGAAACCAAGAAATCAGATACATATGAAATGTTTTTCCAAAGAGTAAAATCAAGAAATTTTTCAAATAAAAGGATAGAAAGAATAATTTTTAATATATTGCTTGATATAACAAAGGAGTCTATGGACTTTGAACTGGATTATATAAGGGTTTTAGGTTTTAATGGAAGAGGTAGGGAATACTTGAGAAAATTAAAACTGATGGCAAAGGCAGAGGCTTCTCAGATGACTAATTACAGAAATTTTTGGGGAAAATATAAAGGGGTATTTGTAAACTGGAAGGATATTGAAAAAAATGTAGACAGTGAAAAGGTGAAGATAGAAAAAAACGGTTTTTTAATAAAGGAATTATTTACAGGAGAAAAGGAGCGGTTAAACCCTTTAATATATGACAAATAATTTAGATAATAAGGTATAAATTACACAATGTGAAAGTATACAGGAAAATAATAAATCATAAGGAGTAGAAATGGGAGTACTAATAATAGTAAATGTACTATTCATGATATTTTTCTTTGCATTGGCATATATGTCAATCAGATATTTTATTAATCAGATAGAAAAATATCCGAGAATAACATTGGATGAAGTGTATAATAGTAAGAAACTTCGTCAGAAATATAATATAGAAAATAATAAGGTAAACCCTAAGGATTACGGATATCACTTTAAGGAAATCCCTTATAAGTCAGGAAAGATACAGCTTTATGGATGGTTTATGGAAAATAGTGAAGCTGACAAGACAATGATAATTTCCCATGGAAGAGGTGTGAACAGGCTGGCAGCACTTCAGTATTTGCAAATATTTAAGGATACAGGACTTGATAAGGAATATAGCTTTTTTATTCCTGACTTGAGAAATTCAGGGAAATCAGATGTTGCAAAAACAAAAATGGGCTATTGTTTTGCACAGGATATTTACCATACTATGGAAATGCTAAATGAAAAATTTGGAAAAAATAATTTTACTCTTTTTGGATTTTCACAGGGAGGAATGGGATCAGCGGCTGCTGCTAAAATCTTCAATAATGGTTTAAGGAAAAAGGGGATAAAGGTGGACAGGATGATACTTGACAGCTCAATATCCAATATAAGAAAAAAGGTCAAGGAGGATGCCAAAAAACGTAAAGTCCCAAAATTTATAGTAAGTGTAGTCATAAGGGTATTTAACTTTAGAGTAGGGAATAAGCTGGATAAGCTAAAGCTGTCCTACCTTTTAAGAAGAATACCTACATTGATTATTCAGACAAAGAGTGATAAGGCTACAACTTATGGAATGCTTATGGAGGAGTATAACGAGATAGCCCAAAATAAGAATATAAGCCTAAAGGTTTTTGAGAGGGGATCCCATACTAGAATATATGCGGAACCTGAGTATAAAGAGGAATATACCCGTATAGTGGGTGCATTTCTTATAGGCAAAGACATAAATGAAGTTATAACGGAAGGAATTATAAAGACAGAAGAAAAAAGAGGGGAAGATTTAATCATAGCAGATGAGTCGGATTCGGAAATAGAAGTAGAAGAAGAGAAGACAGCAGAATATTATGAGAAATTTTCTGATTTTGATTTTGATGAAAATTAGAAACAGGTTTAAAATAGATGTACTTTTTGAAAAGTTAAAAAATACTAAAAATTTTATTGTAGCTAAAATTTTACTTAAAGAATAAAAAGTATCATTATAAAATAGAGGAAAATCAAAAAAATATTAATGAAGAAAGATTTTATCTTTTAAAATTACATACTTTTATAATAGACGGAGAAAAAAATGGCGAAAATGACAAAAAGTAAATATATTATATATGGGTTGGGGGTTTCCTACTTTATGCTGGATCAGCTGTATAATCAGTGGATGCCTTATTATTATCTTCCACCTGAAACAGAGACGGGGCTAGCACCGCTTATAAGTGCTAAATATCTAGTACTCACATTTATAATAGCGAGACTTATAGATGCTGTGTCGGATCCCCTTGTAGGATACTGGTCTGATAACTCCAAGGCAAAGATTGGGAAGAGATCTTTTTTTATGATGCTGGGGGGGCTTCCTTTGGGAATTTTAATGATAATGTACTTTTTTCCTCCAAAGAGCTCTCAGCTACTTATGTTTATTTATCTTTCAGTGTTAGGAGGTCTGTTTTTCTGTGCCTATACCTTAGTTGGAGGACCTTATAATGCTCTAATTCCCGACTTAGCCAAGACAAAGGAGGAACAGTTGAATCTGTCTACGGTTCAGTCTCTTTTTAGACTGATTTTTACTGGAATAGCATTAATTTTGCCCGGTATACTTATAAAACTTCTAGGGAAGGGAAACATAGAGGCAGGTATACGGAATACAGTTATTCTGTTGACAGTCTTTGCAGTAATTGGGATATATATATGTGTATTTTTCCTGAATGAAAAGAAACTTGTGGAAAAAAGTGTACAGGAAAATAAGCTAGGATTTTGGGAATCTCTAAGACATATTACGAAAAAGGAGATAATTCTTTATTTTATGGGATTTGTATTTTTCTTTAGTGGCTTTAATATATTGAGGGGGGTACTTACTTATTACCTCACAATAATAATGGGAATGCCCATAGAAAAAATGACACTTATAACAGGGGTACTTTTCGGAACTTCTGGTATATTTTTCCCCATAACAAATATGCTGGGGAAAAAATATTCTTATAAAAAAATATTGATATTAGATATTTTATTACTTATAATAGGGACAGGAGGTCTGCTTTTTATAAATAGTGACACAAAATACATAGCATATATCATGTTTATTATATGTGGTATGGGGTTAAGCGGGTCAGCCTTTATATTTCCCCAGGCAATGCTAAGTGAAATATCTGTTAAGGTTTCTCAAAAGGAAAAGATAAGTCTGGAAGGATTTCTATTCGGAATACAGGGACTCTTTCTAAAACTTGCCTTTCTGGCACAGCAGGTGGTTGTCCCACTTGTGATAGTGGCAGGAAGCCCTGTGTACGAAAAAGGGCTTAGAAAGGCTACTACTTTAGGTGTAAGGGGAAGCCTTGTGGTTGCATTAATATTTTTTGGAATATCATTATTTTTTTATAAACTGAAAAAAGAAGATTAGAATATGGAGGTTTTTATGGAAATTAAAGAGTTACAGGAAAAAGCAAAGGAACTGAGAAGGGATATTGTAGAAATGGTCTATAGGGCTAAATCAGGTCATCCTGGAGGATCCTTATCGATAGCTGATATTATGGCCGTTCTTTATTGGAAGGAAATGAATGTGGATCCTAAAAATCCAAAGGATGAGAAAAGAGATAGATTTGTACTGAGTAAAGGGCATGCGGCACCTGCACTTTATGCTGCCCTTATAGAAAAAGGGTATGCAGATAAGGAGCTTATCCCAACATTGAGAAGATGGCATTCACCGTTACAAGGACATCCTGACATGAAGAAACTTCCTGGAGTGGAAATGTCTACAGGATCATTGGGACAAGGGCTTTCTGCTGCAAATGGTATCGCAATAAGTGGGAAAATGTTTAATAATATTTATAGGGTATATACAATATTAGGAGATGGAGAAATACAGGAAGGGCAGATATGGGAGGCTGCAATGACGGCTGCCCATTATAATCTGGATAATCTTGTCGCAATAATTGATTACAATAATCTTCAGATAGATGGGAAGGTTTCAGATGTAATGGGAGTTTATCCGGTGGCGGATAAATTTAAGGCATTTAACTGGCATGTGATAGAAATAGACGGTCATAATTATGAACAGATAATAAATGCTCTGGAGGAAGCAAGAAATACCAAAGGGAAGCCGACAGCAATAGTGGCAAATACAGTTAAAGGGAAAGGGGTTTCCTTTATGGAAAACAATCCTGGATTCCACGGTGCTGCTCCGAATGATGACGAATACAGAAAAGCTATGGAAGAATTACAATAGGAGGTTATGGAAATGGAAAAAAAATCGACAAGACAGGCCTATGGAGAGGCATTAGTAAAATTGGGTAAGGAAAATAAAGATGTAGTAGTTTTGGAAGCGGATTTGTCAAAATCCACAATGACTGCCCATTTTCAGAAGGAATTTCCAGAAAGACATATAAATGTAGGTATAGCTGAAGCGGATATGATGGCGACAGCAGCAGGTATAGCCACAACAGGGAAGATACCTTTTGCATCTACTTTTGCACATTTTGCAGCAGGAAGAGCGTTTGACCAGATAAGAAATAGTATAGTATATCCTAACTTGAATGTAAAGATATGTCCTACTCATGCAGGGGTGTCCTTGGGGGAAGACGGGGGATCCCACCAGTCTGTGGAAGACGTTGCTTTAATGAGGAGTCTTCCAGGAATGGTGGTTTTATCCCCTGCTGATGCAGTAGAAACAGGAAAAATGATTTCAGCTGTGGCAGAATACGAAGGGCCTGTATATGTAAGACTTGGAAGACTTAATATTCCTGTAATTTATGATGATAACTATGAATTTAAGATAGGAAAGGCACATACCCTAAGGGATGGAAATGATGTGGCTATTATAGCAGTGGGATTAATGGTGTATGAGGCATTGGAGGCTGCTAAACTTCTTGAAACAGAAGGGATAAGTGCAAGGGTGATAAATATGTCAACAATAAAGCCACTTGATGAGGAAACCATTCTGAAGGCTGCGAAGGAATGCAAGTTTATCGTAACAAGTGAGGAGCATTCCGTAATAGGAGGACTTGGAAGTGCAGTTTCAGAATATCTGTCAGGGGTATATCCTACAAAAGTAATAAGGCATGGTATTAATGATGTCTTTGGACAAAGTGCCGATGGGGATACGATGCTAAATAACTATAATTTAAGAGCAAAGGATATAGCAGGAGTAGTGTTGAAAAACAGATAGGAATAAAATATAAAATGACAGTTTGACAAGATTCCGAAGCTGATTTTCCATTAAATTAAGATTTTTGTTTTATTTGGCTGTATAATATGTGTGGGGTGAAAAAAAATCGATAACTAAAAAAAGCTAATTAAACTTAGAATTTCTTAAGATTATCAAACTTTTTTCACCCCCACACTTGACATAGAGCCAAAAAATACATTAAAGGATAAATATACTTTAGGAATTTTAAGTAATAACTATGGGGATAGTAATCAAAATGGAATATGGAGAAGTGGAATAAGCCTTAATATTGACAGTCCACTTGGAATTGGAGATAATTTCTATTTCACATATATGACAGTTCCTAAA
>JBGXYD010000136.1:0-11297 GCA_041815005.1 Leptotrichia sp.
AAAATAAATCTGTACAGAGAGGAAGAAAAACAAAAATAACTTGACTTTTTCACAAAATTTGTTTATCATATTATGTAAACTACTAAAAACAAAATTTGTAAAAGAAAGGATAATTTAAGATGACTAAAAGAACATATCAACCTAATAAAAGAAAAAGAAAAAAAGATCACGGTTTTAGAGCTAGAATGAAAACTAAAAGCGGAAGAAATGTCTTAAAGAGAAGAAGAGAAAAAGGAAGAGCAAAACTATCAGCATAACCCGGTGATTTAAAAACAGCACCGGGTTTTTAAAAAATATCTCATCCTAAAAGGGATAAAAATATGAAAATAGTAAAAATACGTAATAGCAAGGAATTTAACTTTATTTATAACAATTCTAAAAAGGTATACACAAAGTATGCTATAGTTTTTATATGTGAAAATAAGAAAAAGTTACAAAGATTCGGCTTTGTAGCCAGTAAAAAAACGGGAAATGCCGTCCAGAGGAACAGGATAAAAAGACTTTTCAGAGAATTTGCAAGAAGAAACAAAGATAAGTTTAAAAGTAATACAGACTATGTTATTGTGGGAAAAAGCAACCTAAAGGATAATATAGGAAAGTTGACTTATCACGATATAGAAAAGGATATGGGGAAGGTGATTCGAAAATGAAGGGGATATTATTATTTTTAATAAGAATATATCAGAAGTTTTTTTCCGGTGCATTAGGAAGAAGATGTCGTTTCTACCCTACCTGTTCAGAATATTCAAAACAGGCAATAAAAAGATATGGAGCCCTTAAGGGAACCTATCTAAGTATAAAAAGAATAATTAAATGTCATCCCTTTCATAAGGGGGGATATGATCCTTTAAAATAAAATGGAATTATGGAGGAATTTAAATTGAATTGGCTAAGAATAAAATTTATAGAAGATTTTGTTGTTTTTTTGTTAAAGGAAATAGCAAAAATAGTAGAGGGGTTTGGAATACCAGGTAATTATGGAATCGCCATAATAATAATAACTATAATGATGAGGATAGTGCTGCTTCCCTTGACATTGAAACAGGAAAAATCAATGAAGAAAATGAAGGAGCTGGAACCTGAATTAAACAAGTTAAAGGAAAAATATAAGGATAATCCACAGGAGTTGCAGAAGAAAATGGGAGAACTCTATAAGGAAAATGAAGTCAACCCGTTGGGGGGGTGTCTGCCTATATTAATACAGTTGCCGGTATTTCTGGCATTATTTTATGCTTTTAATGGAAATACAATACCAAATACGGCAACCTTTCTATGGTTTAACTTGAAAAAACCTGATGCCCTGTTTAATATAGGGAAATTCACCTTTAACCTTCTTCCAATTTTAAATACAGGTGTTACTTTTCTGCAACAGAAGGTTATGTCTTCAGCAAGTGGTGGAGCACAGGAAAATAGCCAGATGAAAACAATGATGTATACTCTTCCTATTATGATGCTGGTACTTTTCTATAATATGCCATCAGGAGTTACACTATATTATCTTGTATCCGGATTTCTTTCAGTTGTTCAACAATATTTTGTTATGAAGGGGAGAAGTAAAGATGAATAAGTTTACATTGAAAGCCAAAAATAGAGAAGAACTTGATCAAATGATAAAAAGAACCCTTACCCTTGAAGAGGATGAGGAATTTGAAATTGTGGTGTTAAAGGAACCGAAAAAGATACTATTTATGGAAATAAAAGGTGAATACCTTGTACAAATTGTAAAAAAAGAAGAAAAAATAACTTCTAAAACTTTCCAGCCGTATGAAGGCAAGGAGGAAAAAGGAAATAAAAGTGATTTAAGAACTCAGAATAAGAGAAATGATACAAAAAATACAGGAACAAGAGAAAAGAAAAAAACAGAATTTAAGGAAAAAAGAACTGAAAGAGACATAGAAAACAGTGGAAATCAAGGACGTAAGTCCTTTGATTCTTCTCAGGTAAAGAATAAAAACCAGCTTTCAGAGAATATTTCCGTAAAGGAGACTCAGATAAAAGAAACCGATGATACAAGTATTGATAAGGTGAGAGGCTTTATGAAGGAGCTTATTGTACACTCAAAGCTGGAATTGAAGGTTGTAAATGTTGTTAAAGAGGGAGATAGGTACCTTGTAAACTTGGATGGTAAAGATATAAGATATTTAATAGGGGAAAAGGGAAGTGCTCTTAATGCTGTTGAGTATCTTTTAAGTTCAGTAAAACCATTAAAAAATATAAAAATAGTAATAGATTCAAATAATTATAAGAAGAAAAGGGAAGAGGCATTAAGGGATCTTGCAAGAAAAAAGGGGAAAAAAGTACTTGATTCTGGAAGAAGTATAAAACTAAATCCTATGTCTGCAAGAGAAAGAAAGATAATCCATGAGGAAATTTCCTTTATTAAGGGACTTAAGACGGAAAGTCTAGGGGAAGAGCCTAAAAGATATCTTGTAATAAAGAAAATAAAAGACTTAAAAAATGAGAATGAGGTATAACAATGTTATTTGATACAATAGCTGCCATCTCCACCCCGAGAGGTGAAGGGGGAATAAGTGTAATAAGAATATCAGGGGATAAATCATTTGAAATTTTAGACAGAATATTTAAAGCTAAAAACCCAAATAAAGATTTGGGTTTTTATAAATTTAACTACGGATTTATATATGACAACGAAAAGATAATAGATGAAGTAATGTCTGTAAGGATGAAGGCACCTAAAACTTATACTTGTGAAAATGTGGTGGAAATAAACTGCCATGGGGGATATCTTATAACAGAAAAGATACTTGAGCTTATTCTCAAAAATGGTGCAAGGCATGCAGAAGCGGGAGAGTTTACTAAAAGAGCCTTTATGAATGGAAGGATTGACCTTTCACAGGCTGAGGCAGTAATGGATATTATACAGGGAAAAACTGAAAAAAGTATATCCTTGTCCCTAAATCAGCTTAGGGGGGATCTGCGTGAAAAAATAGACCATTTTAAGAAAGCTCTTCTTGATGTAACAGCCCATGTAAACGTGGTGCTGGACTATCCAGAAGAGGGGATAGATGATCCGTTACCTCAAAGCTTGAGAAAAAATCTTGAGGAGGTATACAGTGAGGCAGACTTCCTTATTGAGTCCTACGATAAGGGAAAAAAGATAAAGGAAGGTATTAAAACGGTAATAGTGGGAAAACCTAATGTTGGTAAGTCAACCCTTCTAAATTCCTTACTGAAGGAAGAAAGGGCAATAGTTACACATATTCCAGGTACTACTAGGGATATAATAGAGGAAATTATAAATGTAAAAGGAATTCCTTTAGTCCTTGTAGATACAGCAGGAATACGTAAAACTGATGATATTGTAGAGAACATAGGAGTGGAAAAATCAAAGGAATTTATAGAAAAGTCGAATCTTGTTCTTCTTGTACTGGATTCATCAAGGGCTTTGGAGGAAGAAGATAAAGAAGTTATTGAAAAAATTAAAGAAAATAATAAGAAATGTATTATATTATTAAATAAGATAGATCTTGAAAGGAAAATAGACCTGAAGGATTATAAACTTGAAAATATAATAGAAATTTCTGCAAAGGACAGTATAGGGATAGAAAAAATGGAGGAAAGGATCTATTCCTACATTATAGAGGAAAAAGTAGAAGATTATTCAGAAAAGTTTATAATAACAAATATAAGACACAAGACGGCACTGGAAAAAACTAAACAGGCAATAAAAAATATATTTGATACTATAGACTCGGGAATGCCAATGGATCTCATTTCTGTAGATTTAAGAGAGGCTTTGGATTCCCTTTCGGAAATAACAGGGGAAATTTCTTCTGAGGATATACTGGATCATGTATTTGGAAACTTCTGTGTAGGAAAATAGGTTTATTTATTTTAGACTAATGTTGAGAATTTACTAATAAATATTATTTATAATGAAAAAATATTACAAATAAGAACTTGATTTAAAAATTATAATATAAGGAATCGGAGGATAAAATGGCAAATAGTTACGGAGCCGAGAATATAAAAGTACTGGAAGGATTGGAGGCGGTCAGGGTAAGACCTGGAATGTATATAGGTTCTACTTCAGAGAGAGGACTTCATCATCTTGTGTGGGAAGTGGTAGATAACAGTGTGGATGAAGCCCTTGCTGGTATATGTGATACAATACACGTCAGTATACTTCCTGAAAATGTAATAGAAGTAAGGGATAACGGTAGAGGAATACCAATAGATATGCATGAAACGGGAAAATCAACATTGGAAGTTGTAATGACCGTACTTCATGCAGGAGGAAAGTTTGACAATGACAATTATAAAGTGTCAGGGGGGCTTCACGGAGTAGGAATTTCAGTGGTAAATGCCTTGTCTGAATGGGTAGAAGCTACTGTCACAAGAGACGGAAAAGTTGTAAGACAGACCTTTTCAAGGGGAATCCCCTCAGGGGAAGCTGTCCAGATAGGGGAAGCCGATCCTGGGGAACATGGAACAGTTATAAAATTTAAGGCGGATTCTGAAATATTTGAAACAACAATATATAACTATTCTATACTGGAATCAAGGCTAAAGGAACTTGCCTATCTTAACAGGGGATTAAAAATTTTTCTAAAGGATAGCAGAAATATTGAAAACATAAGGTCAGAAGAATTTCTCTTTGAAGGGGGGATAAAGGACTTTCTAAAGGAAATAGCAGATGAAGAGAAGATTTCAGAGGAAATAATATATATGAGTGATTCCTTCCAGATAGAGGAGGAAAAGGAAATAGAAGAAGTGGATTCCGAAGGGAAGGTTATAAAAAAACTTAAGGGGGCTAAATTTATAGAGGTGGAAATAGCCATGACCTATACAATTTCTCAAAGGGAAACAGTGTATTCCTTCGTAAACAATATAAACACCCATGAAGGTGGGACACACGTGAGCGGATTTAGGACAGCTCTTACGAGGACAATAAATGATGTTGCGAAACAGATGAACATAATAAAGGAAAAAGACGGTACATTTCAAGGTTCTGATGTAAGGGAAGGGCTTGTATGTGTAATAAGTGTCAAGATTCCTGAACCACAGTTTGAAGGTCAGACAAAAACAAAACTTGGAAATAGTGAAGTTACAGGGATAGTTTCAAATATAGTAGGAAGCAACTTGAAATTTTATTTGGAGGATCACCCTAAGGAGGCAGAGAAAATAATAGATAAAATGTCAATGTCCAAAAGGGCAAGGGAAGCTGCAAAAAAGGCAAGAGAGCTTGTATTAAGGAAAAATAGCCTTGAGGTGGGGTCCCTTCCAGGAAAGCTGGCTGATTGCTCTTCAAAGGATCCTGGAGAATCGGAAATATTCATAGTCGAAGGAAATTCAGCTGGAGGATCTGCTAAAATGGGAAGGGATAGAAGATTTCAGGCAATACTTCCTCTTAGGGGAAAAATACTTAATGTGGAAAAGTCAGGGGTAAACAGAGCTCTTGAAAATGCTGAAATAAGAGCTATGATTACTGCCTTTGGAGCAGGATTCGGAGAGGAAATGGATCTTGAAAAGTTAAGATACCATAAGATAGTTATAATGACAGATGCTGATGTGGACGGAGCCCACATAAGAACCCTTATGCTGACTTTCTTTTATAGACATATGAGGGAGCTTTTAAATGAGGGATATGTATATATAGCACAACCACCCCTTTATAAGATACAGGCAGGGAAGGCTATAAAATATGCCTATTCAGATGATCAGTTAAGGCAGATTACGAAAGTTTTAGATGGAGATAACAGAAAATATACAATTCAGAGGTATAAGGGGCTTGGGGAAATGAATCCTGAACAGCTGTGGGAGACTACCCTTGACCCTGAAGTTAGGACACTTTTAAAGGTGACTATGGAGGATGCCTCCTATGCAGATAAGATGTTCAATGTACTTATGGGGGATAAAGTGGAGCCTAGACGACAGTTTATTGAAGAAAATGCCAATTATGTAAGGAATTTGGATATTTAAATGTGATAGAAACTAAAAGAAAAGAAAGCATGGAGGTACAATAATGTCTGATGACTTCAGAGATGATGATGATATAGAAAAGATAGAAGAAACAATAGAAATGGATGAAAATGATGATAGGGACATAGTGGTTGAAGGATTGACAAAATCAACAGATATGTCCAATGAAACAAATGTATACATAGAAGATGAGATAAAGTCAGCTTATCTTGACTACTCAATGAGTGTCATAGTGAGTAGAGCCCTTCCTGATGTAAGGGATGGACTAAAGCCTGTTCACAGAAGGATACTGTTTGCCATGAATGAGATGGGAATGACCCATAAGTCCCCCTTCAAGAAATCTGCGAGAATCGTAGGGGATGTACTTGGTAAATATCACCCGCATGGTGATTCTTCAGTATACAATGCTATGGTAAGAATGGCACAGGGATTTAATATGAGGTATGAGCTTATTGACGGGCATGGAAATTTTGGTTCCGTTGATGGTGACGAAGCTGCTGCAATGAGGTATACAGAGGCAAGAATGGCTAAAATATCGGATGAGCTTCTTGCTGATATAAACAAGGATACAATAGACTACAGGAAAAACTTTGATGAAAGTCTTGATGAACCTACGGTGTTACCAGCAAAACTTCCAAATCTGCTTCTTAATGGAGCAAATGGAATTGCAGTAGGAATGGCGACAAATATACCTCCCCATAATTTAAATGAACTTTGTGATGGTATAATAACCCTTATAGATAATCCTGAAACTACGATTGATGAGCTTATGGAACATATAAAAGGACCTGATTTTCCTACTGGTGCTATAATAAACGGTAGGCAAGGGATAAAGGATGCGTATAGGACCGGACGTGGAAAGGTAAAGGTTGCCGCAAAAGTAAAAATAGAAACGTCAAAGACAGGGAAGGAATCCATTATAGTATCAGAACTTCCTTATCAGGTAAATAAGGCAAGACTTATTGAAAAGATAGCCGACCTCGTAAGACAGAAAAAGATAACAGGAATATCGGATTTAAGGGATGAATCTGACAGAGACGGTATAAGAGTGGTTATAGAGCTAAAAAAAGGTGAGGAAAGTGAGCTTATATTAAACAGCTTATACAAGTATACGGATCTTCAGACCACTTTTGGGGTAATAATGCTTGCCCTGGTGAATAATGCTCCTAGGATACTTAACTTAAAACAGATTATTGAAAATTATCTAAAACACAGATATGAAGTAATAACTAGAAGAACTCAGTTTGAACTGAATAAAGCTGAGGCAAGGGCACATATTTTGGAAGGTTTCAGGATAGCACTGGATAACATTGAAGAAGTAATAAGAATAATAAGGGCATCGAAGGATGCAAACGAGGCAAGGGAACAGCTTATATCAAACTTTGAATTTACAGAGATACAGGCAAGGGCAATTCTTGATATGAGGCTTCAAAGGCTTACAGGGCTGGAAAGGGATAAGATAGATCAGGAATATAATGAAATAATGCTTCTTATAACAGACCTGAAGGAAATACTGGCTGATGATTCCAGAAAATATAGTATAATAAGGGAAGAAGTAGAATATTTAAAGGAAAACTTCGGAGATAAGAGAAGAACAGAAATAAGAGATCAGAGAGTAGAAATAGGAATAGAGGATCTTATAAAAGATGAGGATGTTGTAGTTACTTTAACTGAAAAAGGATATGTAAAAAGGATGGCGATAGATACATATCACTCCCAAAGGCGTGGTGGAGTAGGTGTAAATGCTACAAATACCATTGAAGATGATGTGGTTAAGGATATGTATATAGCAAAGAACTTGGATTCCTTCCTTATATTTACCACAAAGGGAAAGGTATTCAGCTTAAAGGTTTACGAAATACCGGAATCGGGGAAGCAGGCTAGAGGAAAACTTATAAATAACCTTATAAACCTGTCTGAAAATGAGAAGGTAAGTACAGTAATAAAGGTACGTGAATTTGATAGTGAAAAGAATCTGTTCTTTGTTACAAGGGACGGAATAGTTAAGAAAACGGACTTGACTGAATTTGCCAACATAAACAAGACAGGGAAAAAGGCCATAAAATTAAAGGATGAAGATGAACTTACTTATGTGGGTCTGACTACAGGAAATCAGAAAAATGAAGTATTTATAGCCACAAGAAACGGATTTTCCATAAGATTCCCTGAAGAAAATGTAAGAAGCATGGGAAGAAGCGCCTCAGGGGTTAAGGGTATAAACTTGAGGGATGGAGATATCGTTGTTGCGGCATTAATGATTAACCCTGAAATTTCTGAAGAGGAGATGAAAAAGCTAAGTGTCCTTACTATAACTGAGGAAGGTTATGGAAAAAGGACAGCACTTATGGAATACAGAATACAGACAAGAGGTGGGAAAGGTATAACTAACCTGAAGGTAAACAGTAAAACAGGAAAGATAGTGGCAGTAAAGATAGCAGATAACTCTACTGAAATAATGCTTATTACTTCAGAAGGAACCCTCATAAGGACAAAAGTGGACTCGATATCTGTAATAGGAAGGGCAACTTCTGGAGTAAGGATTATGAAGGTAAGAAATGAAGAGAAGGTTGCCTCTACAGTAAAAATTACTTCAGAAGAGGAGCTGGAAAACAACGAAAAATAATAAAAAGTTTTTATTTGGAGGTTTTTTATGAAAACCATAGCTATGGTAAATCCAAAAGGGGGAGCAGGAAAGACTGTGTCAGCAGTTAATATTGCCTATGTACTTTCGGATAGGGATAAAAAAGTTCTACTTGTGGATGCAGATGCGAGGGGGGCGGTATCTGTATATCTAGGACTTGAAAATGAAAATAATACTTTGTTTGATCTCATAAAGGAGCAGTACATAAATATGAATGTACAGGATATTGGAAAATATATAAGAGAAAAAAATGGTGTGGATATAATAGTGTCAAATTCGGAATTCCATAAGTTTGACAGTTATTTCATCTTTGAAAATAATGATTATGAATCCCTGTTGGATTGTATTGTAAACCTGAAGTATCTATTTCAGGAGTATGATTATGTTATATTTGATACGGAGGGTACAGTAAACAATCTTACAAGGGCAGTGTTAAAGGCAACAGACTATATATTTTCCCCTTCAAAAAGTTCAGCCATAGATATAAATGGACTGGCAGATCTTTTAAATATGTACGAAGTTTCAAAGGAAGGGAACAGCAACCTTGAAATAAGGAAAATATTTCTAGTCCAGTCAAAGCAGAATACGAGAGTGTTTAAGGAAACAAGCGAAGAATTGAAACAGTTTTTTGACGATGGGAAATTTTCAGAAATATCTGTAAGGGAAGACCAGAACATATTAAACAGTATGAAGGAACAAAAGGATATAATTTCTTTTAAACGATATTCAAATGCTGCCATAGATTATAAAAATCTGGTTGATGAATTTTTGGCAGAGGAAAGGGAAAAGGAATGAGTGTAAGCAGTATTTTACAGAAAAAAAATTCCTTTAGTGAAATGTCCATAGCAGAGAGCAGCTTTGATTTTAAACTGTTTGAGATAGAAGATAGTAAAGTAGTGGAGGAGCTTATCCATAAGGAGTCAGTAGCTAGGAAAAATATAATGCAAATACAGAGGAACACATTGGAGCTTGGAAAAGTTCTCTCTGAGGCACAGGAACTTCTTGCTAATAATAAAAATGGAGCATTCAAGGGATGGTTTGAAAATCTAGGACTTAAAAAGGACTTTGTATACAGGGAAATAATGAGATATGAGGTCTTTAGCAGATATAACAATGACAAGATAAAGGAACTTCCCATAAGAGGTATAAAATATATAAGTAACCCAAAAATAACTGAAGAAGAGGTTAAAGAAATAATAGAAGCAGAAGAACCCATGAAAAAAATAAAGGAAATGGAAGAAAGGGCTTATAAGGATTCGGTTTCTGATATTGAAAAGATAAAGGAACTGGAATATAAAATTATGCTTGCAAAAAGAAATATAAGAAAATGGGAAAAGGAGATTCAAGAATTAAAGGAACATATAAAATAGTGAAAAATATTATATAATAAAATAATAATTAATAAATATTGTCGCACATGTGCGACAATATTTTTATAATTTAGATGTGTCTTGTAATTTTTACAGAAAAGATATGTCATCTACACAAATCTAAATTATGTGGTATAACCCGAGTTTCGGACATTAAAATATAAAAATAGCTAGTAGTATCAATGCTTCTATCTATTTTTTAGTGATATAATTCTATAGTGAGAATTTTAGCTTCCTGCTAATCTCATGTACCTTACATACCTTAAAATCAAATGGTATCTCCAGCCTGTCTAATAATAATTGTAAATTTTCACTTACTTCCCTAAATATACACTTGTCATCCAATACCGCCACCTTAAATTCTTTTAAGCTCTCCTGTACCTTCCTTGCACTTAGTCCCTCAGACCACACCCTGAATTCCTTTTCTTCCTTCTGGAACAGCTTATACTGTATTATCCGCATCATTACCAGTGAAATGAAACATATCAGAAAATGTGCATTTATATGTTCCTTCTTCCTCACAAATACAGGCCTTGCCTCCAGTTCAGACTTTGTTATCCTGAAACAGTTCTCAATCTTAGTCAGACCCTTATATGTGTTAATCATGTCTGATGGTTTCATCTCCCTCTTAGACGTGGACAGGAGATAATAGCCCATCAGCTCGTCTTCCTTTTCAATTTTTTCAAGGTCTATGCTCCTCTGTTCCCTAGTTTTTAATATTTCTCCAGTCTTCTTATCCACCTGTTCCCTCTTTATATATTTTTCCAGACCTTTTGCTTTTCTTGAAGGTATGGAGTTTGGATTTTCACTATACTTCCTTAATGTCTCAATAAATCTTTCCTTCTCTTTCAGTTCCCTTTCATAGAATGATTTTGACCAGTAGACAAGAACCTTTTCTTCTATTTCCTTCCTTGTTTTACCTCCGTCTGCCGTTGCAGTCCTTTTTAACAGCCTGTACTTATATTTAAAGCTTCCGGATTCATTTGTAACGTAGTCTTCCTGATTAAGGATCCACTCCTTCATTTCCTTACTTGCTTTCCTTACGCTCCTTGCAAACAGGTAGTCATTGCCCTGTTCCTTTATGTATATCTCATTCCCTCCTGAGCATAGTCCCCTATCTGCCACTATCAAGATATTTTCCAGGTCATACCTGTCTATATATTTCTGCATGCTGGGTTTCAATGTCAGGGAATCCAGTGTATTCCCTGGATGCAGGTCATATGCTATCGGTATGGAGTTCCTGTCAAGGAACAGCCCCATCTGGACTACCGGCTGTTTCCTGTTCTCCTTTGAAACTCCTGCCTTTCTTATTCCGTCTTCGTCATTCCTATCAGTTTCAAAGT
>JBGXYD010000137.1:0-8736 GCA_041815005.1 Leptotrichia sp.
GAGAGAACAGTAGACAGATATTATTTTATGAAATATGTTATAGCGACTGCACCAATCAATGATTGGAGTAAAGAAAATGCAGTAAATATAGTCAGAGAATTTGACAAAAGAAATGGAAATAATTATTATGAGAACTATTTAAATAGCTATTTAACATCAGTTTATAAATATAATTAGATTATATTGAAGAAAGGAATTAGAATGCAGAAAGGAAAATTTTACGGAATAGGAGTTGGAGTTGGAGATCCTGAAAATATAACGGTTAAAGCGACAAAAAGATTACATGAGGTTGATGTTATAGTGTTGCCCGAAGCAAAAAGCGGGGAAGGAAGTACAGCCTTTGAAATCGTAAAGGAATATTTAAGAGAAGATGTGGAGCAGTTATTTTTGGAGTTTCCTATGATAAAAGATGTGGAGGCAAGAAAGATATTTAGAAAAAATAATGCTGAAGCGATAATAAAGGAATTGGAAAAAGGGAAAAATGTAGCATTTCTAACAATAGGAGATCCAATGACTTACAGTACATTTACTTATGTTCTGGAGTATATACCTGATGATATTGAAGTAGAAACAGTTGCTGGAATAACATCATTTAACAGTATCGCTGCAAGGCTTAATGTTCCTTTGATGATAGGAGATGAAGATTTGAAAGTTATTTCTGTCAATAAAAAGACAGATATTTACAAAGAAATTGAAAACAGTGATAATCTTGTATTAATGAAAATAAGCAGAAATTTTGAAAAGATAAAAAGAGCAATAATTGAAACGGAAAATACACATAATGTAGTTATAGTTTCTGACTGTGGCAAGGAAAATGAAATTATTTATACAGATATTGAAAAAGTAGAGAACGTTCCTTATTTTTCAACTCTAATATTGAAAAAGGGAGGAATTGGGAAGATAATAAAAATGGGAGAGATTTTTTATGGAAAAAAAGGAAAATGAAATTATTTATACAAATACTGAAAAACTATAAATTATTATACGAGGCGATAAATGTTAGAAATAAAAAAAGAAATTTATTATGATGATGATTGGTATGATGAGTACATTCAGATATTAAAAGATGGAAAGGAAATTCATTATGGTGAAAGTTTTGAGTTGCCAAAATACGAAAATGGGAAGAAAAAATTTATTTTATTCCGAGATATAATTTTTGTGATGAAAAAGGATATGAATATTCACCATTAGAATTTTCATTAGATGAAATAGAAAAAATTTTTGAAGATAAAAATGAAATTAATAAAATTAAAGAATTAAGTGTACAAGATATTTTATGTGAATGGGCATGTAACAGTCAATTCAGAGAATTTTGTAAAGATTTCAAAGATTATCAGAAAAAGTTGATTAATGAAATCTATTTTGTAGACGATGAGAAAATAGACTGCGATATTTCAAATAATTTTAAGACTTTTTTTGAGTTAAAAAATAAAAAAATAGAGAAAATAAATCTTGAAGAAGTTGAAAAACTTGACAAGGTTTTAGTTTATTTGACAAACGGGAAAGTGTGGGAAGCATTTTTTAGAAAAGAAGGAAAACTATATTTAAATACAGAGATAACAGTAAGTTTACAAGTAAAATAATATAAATATTTTTAGAAAGAAGTGGTGTTTTATGTCAAGAAAACTTAAATGGGCAGTTTTAGGAACAGGGATAATAGCAAACGAAATGGCTCAGGCATTGAAAAATATGGGAAGAAAATTATATGCAGTAGGGAACAGGACATATTCTAAGGCAGTGAAATTTAGTGAAAAATATGGAGTGGAGAAGGTGTATAATAACTATGATGAAGCATTTGAAGATGAAACAGTGGATATAGTCTATCTGACAACACCCCACAATACCCATATAGAGTTTATGAAGAAGGCACTAAAAGCGGGAAAGCATGTATTATGTGAAAAGTCAATTACATTAAATAGCGAAGAATTGATGGAGTGTGTGGAAATTGCTAGAAAAAATAATCTTATTCTAGGAGAAGCAATGACAATATACAATATGCCGCTTTATAGAAAATTAACGGACATTGTAAAATCAGGAAAAATTGGAAATGTAAAGATGATACAGGCTAATTTTGGAAGCTATAAGGACTATGATATGACAAACCGATTTTTTAATAGGAACCTGGCAGGAGGAGCATTGCTTGATATAGGGGTATATTCTATTTCATTAGCCAGGTTGTTTATGACTTCAAAGCCTGACAATATAGTATCGCAAGTTAAATTTGCCCCAACAGGAGTAGATGAACAGGTGGGAATATTAATGATGAATAAGGAAGAGGAGATGGCCACTATTTCATTGACTCTACATTCAAAGCAGCCTAAAAGAGTAGTAATAGCATGTGAAAAGGCATATATAGAAATTGTTGAATATCCAAGAGCAGACAAGGCTAAAATAGTTTACACTGAAACTGGTGAAGTGGAAGAAATTTTAGAGGGCGAAACAGGAAAAGCGTTGCAATATGAACTGGAAAATATGGAAAAATCAGTATTAACAGGAGAAAATCAAATGAAATTAGAAAATACAATAGATGTAATGGAAATAATGACAGAGCTTAGAAAAATCTGGGGAATGACTTATCCTGAAGAAGAAAATATTAAGAAATAGTGTGAGATTATATCATCATGATTTATAGAGCTTTAAAAATATCAGAAAAACTAGTAAATAAGAAAATATATTGCTTAATTCTCTACATATCTTTAAATAGACAAAGATACATTTGGAAGATGCAAGATTAGATTATATAAAACGGACTTTTATTTTTAAGGATTTTAAGTTATAATATATTTATAAAATTAGAGGGAGTGATTTCAAATAAAAAGAATATTAACGGTTCTATTATTGGTAGTTTTATTATTTGGCTGCGGTGCACCAAAAGTTCAGAAAGACTTTGAAAAAATGTTGAGTGCTTTACAGAGCGGCGATATAGAAAAAATAAAAAAACTGACTCCAGGTCTAGAAGTTCAGTTTAATGATGAAATATCAAAGATGTATCTGAATGGATACAAGAAACTGTCTTATAAAATTAAGAATACTAAAGTTACCGGTGATACTGCAGTTATAAATCTGGATATGAAAGCTCCTGATCTGTCATCCTATTTTCCGGAATATATGAAAAAACTTTCAGAGATGGGTAGCAAAAATTTAGAGATAGATCCAGAGAAACTTATGGAGCAGAGCGAGAAAATTATGAGTGATTTCTTTACGGAAAAATTAAATTCTGCTGATCTGAAGTATACAGAAAAAAATATAGATGTATATTTTAAGAAGAATGGAAAAGAATGGGAAGTAGACTATAACAATAGTAAAAATAAGGATTATATTGATATAATTACACTTGGGTTTCTGAAGTTAAGCGAATCGGCAATGGGAACAGTTGAAATATTTGAAGGAGCAGGAGATTCTGTTAATTTAAAAGATCTTACTACCACTACTACTAACAATAACAATTCAAAAGATGTAAAAAAAGCAGATATTACAGAAACATTGAAAACAGACAAGGTAGAATTTACAGTAGTTTCAAAGGAAGTGGCAAAGGAAGCGGGGAATACTAAACCAGATTCTGAAAGTAACAGTTTTTTAGTATTGACAGTAAAAGTAAGAAATATATCAAATTCAATGGTAACTTTTGAAAGTGGAGATTTCTATATATTACTGGATAATAATAGATATTCTCCGACATCTTTATTTATGAAGGATGAGATGGATTTTAAAAATATAAATTCGGGAACAGAAGTAACAGGAAAAATATTTTATGATATACCGGATAATGTGGCAAATTCTTCTAACTTGGTTTTAAAAAATTCTGACAGTGTTTTTACAAATATAGGAGAAATTGAAGTAACTCTGAAATAATAGAGGAACCTTTAAATATATAGCAGAAATTCTTTGTTTTTAGACTAGAAGTATTGTAATTTTTATTATGGAAGTTTTAAATAGTATTATGTATAGGAGGTAAATAATATGGCGAATAACATGAAGAGAGAAAAAATATTTGAGAAATATACTTTAAATAACGGTGTAGAAATTAAAAACAGGATGGTAGTAACTCCTATGACCTTATTTGTTGCCAATCAGGACGGAACTTTTTCAGAAAAGGATTTTAATTTTATGAAAAAGCGTGGAGAAAATATGGGGATGTTCATTGTAGAAGCAACTTTAGTGTGTAAGGGCGGAAAGGCATTTAACGGTCAGCCTGAAGCAATAGGGGAAGAACATATACTTAGCCTTAGAAAAGTTTCAGAAATGCTAAAAGCACAAGGAACAAAAGCGATACTGCAGATACATCATGGAGGACGGCTTGCTATCAGGGAGCTTAATAACAATGATATTGTAGCACCAAGTTATGATGATGAGACAGGTGCAAGAGAAATTACTGTAAAGGAAATTGAAGATGTGATAAAAGCTTTTGGCAGTGCTACAGAACTGGCGATAAAGGCTGGATTTGACGGAGTGGAAATCCATGGGGCAAACAGATACCTCATACAGCAGTTTTATTCTGAAAAGACCAATTCCAGAAATGATGAATGGGGAGGAAGTATACAGAAAAGGATGAAATTTCCTCTTGCAGTTATAGATTCTGTTGTTGAAGCTAAGAAGAAATGCAATGCTGATAAATTTATAATCGGTTACCGTTTCTCACCCGAAGAGCCTGATGAAAAAGGGATTACAATGGCTGAAACCTTTATGCTCATTGACAGTCTTAAGGAAAAACCTTTGCAATATCTTCATGTCTCCCTGCCAGATTTTTACATTAAAGCCTTTCGTGGGGCGGATACAGGCATGGAAGCAATAAAGCTTATCCATGAGCGTATAGATGGGAAACTTCCTCTTATAGGTGTAGGAGGGCTGTATACAGGTGAAGAGATAGAAAAGGCATTGAAAACGGGATGGGCTGAATTTATAGCTTTAGGTAAGACTGTAATTGTAAATCCTAATATCGGAACCCTTATTGCTGAAAATAGGGAAGAAGAGATTGTTACGGAGCTTGACCCTGAAAGAGAAGACCGATATGATCTTGGAGATTTCCTATGGGAGAGGGCAAAACAGGGTGGAAGCAGTTTACTGCCCCCTTTGAAGAAAAAATAGAAGCAGCTTATAATCTGACAGCTATATAGTATTATCTGAAGAAAAGGAAGAATCAGCCTGACAAAATCAGAAAGATTATTGTAAAAAATAAAAATTCCCTCCAGAATTATCTGAGAGGGTATTTTTATATTATTTCTTTGATGTAAAGAATGAAGCAATGGAAACTATTCCCTGATACATGAATGCCCCTGCAATCATATAGGAAATCATAAGACCTGAGAATAGCGGATGGTATAACAGGATAAATCCTACTACTATACCGATAATTCCTAAAACTGTAAATCCTGTTTCCTTAAGCTGTATTCCTGCAACCATACGTGTAGTTCCAGACATCATGACCCAGAAAGCAAAGATTGTAGGCATCATCAGTGACATTTCAATGAAACTACTTGATAGAAGCCATAAAGATATAATTACAGTCAATATACCACTTGCCATTGTCCATCCCCTTTTCTTATCCTCCTTAGGAAGTGTGAAGAATGCTGCTATTTCTGCAATACCGCTCACTAGCATAGTAAAAGAGAGCAGGAAAGCAAGTGTAACTAAATTTGCTACGGGATGTCTAAATACAAAAATACTTGATATTATAAGTAAAACCCCCGCAATAAGTGATAACCATCTCGAATTTTTCATATTTGTTTTTTCTCCTTTCAAGTTATTTAGAATTTTATATATATGATAAAAAAATTCTCCCTAGTATTGTTGAATCTCTGCTATTTAAGCTTTATTAAATTCTCCAGCCCATTCAAAAGCCTTTTTTGCAATAATTACTGCAATAACTTCATTTATTACTGCGGCAGCAGCGATAGTTCCCTGTATGATTGCCGCATTCTCAGGAGCAGACTTTGATAATATTGTCACTGCAATCCCTGTAAATACTAATGATACTCCTGAATGAGGCAGCAAGGTAAGACCAAGATATTTTTTTACAGTTTCAGGAGAACCTGTAATATCTGCTCCAAATCTTGCCCCAAAATATTTTCCTGCTGCACGGATAGCTATGTATATGACTGTAAACAGTCCTGCCCCCATTATGAGATGATAGTCAAGAGGAGCTCCAAGATTTAATATTACAAAAATCATACATACCATTAAAACTGGATTGAACTCTTTCAGGATTTCTTCAAGTCTTTCATGGGAAATTATATTTGAAAATGCTGCTGAAAATGCCATTCCGATTAACATAAAGTTCAGTATAGGCTTAGGTAGGAGATATTTATTTACTGCAAATCCCAGAGCTGAAGTACCTAAAATGGTTAGAATAAGTATAAGCAGCGTAATTTCTCTGGAGTGCTTCTTTTTAAGAAGGAATCCTGTTGGAATTCCTGTAATCGTCCCTATTAAAAAAGGTAGAAGTACAACAACGAAAATCATGTATATGGGAAGTTTCTGTCCTGAAATCCTTCCTGCTACTATGGTCATTGTAACGAAAAATACTACAACTCCTACTATATCATCCAGTGCCGCCATTGGTATGAGTGTCCTTGTGACAGGTCCATCAGTCTTGAATTCCTTTACGATGGAAAGAGCCGGAGCCGGAGCCGTGGCAAGGGCAATTCCTCCGAATATGAAGGCCAGATATATAGGAATACCCGTAAACTTAAATACTATCCCAAAGACCAGTGATACAAGGATAAAGGTTCCCAGAGACTGTGTCAGTGTAGTAATGATGATTGATTTTCCTGACTTTTTTAGCTGACTCCAGACAAGCTCAGTTCCTATCATCAGTCCAACTGCACATTCCAGTACATGAATAAGTATGTGGTACCATCCAGAGTCCAGTATATCACTGTTCATAAGCTTTAATGCATGAGGCCCCACTATCATACCTGCAATTAGCCATCCTAATATAGAAGGAAGCTTCACTTTTGATATGATTTTTCCTATCAGAAGGGCTATAGCCCCTGACAGGAGAAGTTTAAATATTGGTATAATCATATTTTTCCCTTTCATTGAAATATTTTATATAAATATATAGCTATTTTATTTATTGTATGTAGTTCCTACATTATAGGGGAAAGCACTTTCAGTGCAGAATTTCTCAATTTTCCAAGGAAACTGGACTTCTGGATGTTTTCCAGTGTAACTGTCTCACATTTTTCTATGTCTTCATAGAACTGCCTTCTCATATTTTGACTTATTTCTTCATTATAGAAGACAGCATTTACTTCATAGTTTATTTCAAAGCTTCTCATGTCAAAGTTACATGTCCCCATAGTAGAGATCTTTCCATCAGTAATAATATTCTTGCAATGTATAAATCCAGCATTGTATCTATATATTTCCACACCTGCAGACAGAAGTTCCCTGAAATGGGTTTCTGCAATCCAGTAAGGTGTCTTCTGATCAGGAACTCCTGCAATCATAAGCTTTATTTTTACTCCTGAGAGGGCTGCTATCTTCATCTGTGAAATCAGGGACATATCAGGCACAAAATAAGGGCTCTGAATAAGGACTTCCTCATCTGCTGATGTTATCATCTGAGAATATAGATTTTTTAATGAAGTCCATACTGTGTCCGGACCGCTTGAAGATACTTGCATTAAATATGAACCGGATATATTATCCCTATTCTTTTCATTTTCCTTTATAGTTTTATCTATATCTTCCATGTCAAAGTCCATTTTTCCTTTACTATTTAGCCAGTCGGTAATGAATATTGCCAGATAGTGGACTGTAAGTTCCCCTTCAACTCTGAAATTACTGTCCCTCCAGCTTTTAAACCGTTCTCCTCCAGTTATGTACTCTATTCCAAGGTTCATTCCTCCGCTATGGAGTATCCTGTTATCAATTATTGTCATTTTCCTGTGATTTCTATAATTCATTTTTGATAATGAAAATTTAACATCCAGGAAATATTTGAATTCTACTCCCACATCTTCCAGTTCCTTTTTGTATTTTTTGGAAATAGTGCCTAGAGACCCCATACCGTCAAAAAGCAGCTTTATTTTTAATCCTTCTTTTGCTTTCTTCAATAATTCGTCTTTTATTTTTTCCCCAAGTTCATCTGAACGCCATATGAAATATTCCATATATATACTTTTTTCTGCTTTACGGATATCTGAAATTATAGAATCAAAAGCTTCTTTTCCATCATAGAAGAGCTCATAGGAAGAATTTGCTGTCAGATATGTACCTTCAGTCTTGTATAGCATTTCAGATATTTTTCTTTCTTTATTTCCTATTCCTGATTTTTCTAAAATTTCTGAAGGATTTCCAGCTTTAAGTTTTTCTGAATGGAAGGCCTGGGATGTATCGTATTCTAAAAAATTTCTAGATTTCTTTTTATCCTTTACTGTTTCCTGAGAGGAGATAACCCTTCTTTTTCTCCAGTTTACTCCGAAAAGCAGATAAAGCACTATTCCTCCGAATGGAAAGACTGTTATCGTAAATATCCATGCCATCATGCTTTCGGGAGTTTTTTCCGATACAAGTATCGATACAAGAAACACCAGAAATAAAAATAAATGTAGATGTTCAAGGGAAATTACCCATGTTATTAGACTTCCAAGACTTTGAATCATTATTTCCTCCTTTAATATATAGTAGAACCTATATAAATAGAACCTAAAAATATAATATTTTTTTATGAAAAACTTAGATCAAAAGTTTATATTTTTAATTATAAAATAAATTTATAGTTTTATTTTA
>JBGXYD010000138.1:0-11252 GCA_041815005.1 Leptotrichia sp.
ATAGACAGTACAGAAAAACTTGCAATCCTATCTAAGGACTGTAAGGAAATTTCAACATTAAATATTAAGAATAAGAACATAGTATGGTATAGTATAAAGAAGGAGGACGCCCATATTTTTGCAACTAATATTTCCGTAAACTGTGGGAATACAAAGTATGAAGTTATAAAGAACGGGAAAAATCTTGGGGAGTTTTGTCTTTCCATACCCGGAGATCACAATATATCCAATTCGCTTCCAGTAATATATCTTGCTCATGAGCTAAACTGTAATATGGATATTGTAAAGGAGAGGTTATCAAACTTTAAAGGGGCAAATAGGAGATATCAGGTAATATACGACGGAGATACAAGAATTATAGATGATTATGCCCATCATCCTACAGAAATAAAAGTTACGATAGATGCAGCGAAGGTAACTGAAAAAGGAAAGGTTACAGTTATTTTCCAACCCCACAGATACAGCAGGACAAAGTTTTTCTTTGATGATTTTGCCGAGGCACTTGGAAAGGCAGATGAACTCCTACTACTTCCAGTTTATTCAGCAGGAGAGGAAAATACATACGGAGTAACATCAGATGACCTGGCAGCAAAGATAGGTAATGGTGTAAAGGTGTGTACTGAAGGAGAAATCGAGGAAATAGTAAGAAAAAGTTCGGGAAATAACAATACATTTGTATTTATGGGAGCTGGAAGTGTATCTAAGCTAGCTCATGAAATAAAGGAAAAGTTAAAATAATTTAAGGAGATAAGAGGTTGGAAGATGGAAATACTTGAAAATGTTCAAATTAAGGAATATTCCCATATGAAGGTGGGGGGAATAGCAAAGGAGCTTATATTTATCGAGGATAGGAAGGAATTAAAGGATATTCTGACAACAAGGAAAAATAGGTATTTTCTTGGAAATGGGACAAACACATTGATAGATGATGAAAATTTGGATATAAGTTTTATATCTTTGAAAAAGTTTCAGAATATAACTGTTGAAGAGAGAAACGAAAAATATGATTTAGTGAGGGTGGAAGCAGGGCTTGACCTTGCAGACCTTACAGACTATATGGAAAAGCATAATTATAGTGGACTTGAAAATATAACAGGGATTCCTGGATCTGTGGGAGGACTTGTAAACATGAACGGTGGAGCTTATGGAACTGAAATCTTTGACTGTATTGAGGAAGTGGAAGTATGTATGTCGAACGGTGAAATAAAGACTTATAGGAAATCAGAGCTCTCCTTTAAATACAGAACAACTGAAATAAAGGAAAATAAGTGGATTGTAATATCCGCACTGTTTAAGTTCGGATTTGGATTTGATAAAGAGTGTGCAGAGGATAAAAAGAGACAAAGGGAGGAAAAGCATCCCCTTGACTATCCAAACTTGGGAAGTACCTTTAAAAATCCTAAAGGTACCTTTGCTGCACAGCTTATATCTGATGCCGGGTTAAAGGAGTTTAGGGTGGGAGATGCACAGGTATCCTTTAAACATCCCAACTTCATTATAAATTTGGGAAATGCAAAGTTCTCAGATGTTATGGGAGTTATTGACCATGTAAAGAAGGTTGTCCTTGAAAAATTTGATGTAAAGCTGGAAACAGAAATAATTATTTTAAAAAACAGTTGATGAAAAAATAAAATCAGCTGAATGGTTGCCAAAATATTGAATAATAGTGAAAAAAAGTGTATAATAAAAAAAACTTTATGGAGTAGAGGATGAATAAAATTGTAAAAAGTTTGATTATATTTGGTCTGGCAATGGGTATAATTTATTTTGGGAAATGGTTTATACAGACAGAATATTTCAAGATTAGGGAAATTTCCATAGATGGAGAGAATACCCTTGTAAAGAAAAATATCGTGGATAAGCTTGAAAAAATGAAAGGTAGAAATATTGTATATATAGATACAAAAAAAATTGAAAAAAGAAATAAAAAAAGATGTAAGGGTGAAAAATGTATCTATACAGAAAATATTTCCCGATAAGTTGAAAATAAATCTGGAGGAAAGAAAGCCCAGAGTTTATATACAAAAGGGAGAGGATAGATTCCTGGCTGATGAGGACTTGGTTCTTTATGGATATATGTCTGAAGAGAAATTGAGAAATATTCCTACTGTGGCATATACAGATGAGGAATCCTTAAAAGATTTAAAAATAATAATTTCTAAAATACAAAATAAAGATTTGTATGATATTATATCAGATATAAGGAAATCTGATAAAAGTTATGAGTTGATTCTTATGGAAACAAAGATAAAACTTGTTACAGACACCCTTGTATCTGAAGAAAGGTATAATGAAGCATATAAATTTTACGAAAAAATAAAAAACGATCAGGCAATAGAGTACATAGATATAAGATTTAAATATTTTAATGTAAAATAATTCAGGAGGATGACATAATGGATAATTCTAGTAATTTAAACAATATAAGTGATGAAATGATGGAAATTTTAGAGGATTCGTCCAGTGGTGCAGCTCGTCTAAAGGTTGTAGGAGTTGGAGGAGCTGGAGGAAATGCTGTAAATGATATGTTGGAAAGTGGTATAACAGGAGTTGAGTTTATAGCTATAAATACAGACTTGCAGGATTTAAGAAGATCAAAGGCTAAGACAAAAGTCCTTTTGGGAAAGGGAACAGGAGCCGGAGCAATACCTGAAAAAGGGCGTATAGCCGCAAAGGAATCGGAAGATAAGATAAGGGAGGCACTGGATGGTGCTGACATGCTTTTTATAACTGCCGGAATGGGTGGAGGGACAGGGACGGGAGCCTCTCCTGTGGTTGCTGAAATAGCAAAATCACTTGGAATTCTTACAGTCGCTGTAGTATCAAAGCCTTTTGACTTTGAAGGTCCCTTTAAGAGGAAAAATGCGGAAGAAGGGATAGAGAACTTAAAGAAATTTGTGGATACACTAATAGTTATACCTAATCAGAAGTTATACATGCTTCCCAATGTAAATATTTCCCTTATGAATGCTTTTAAGGAGGCAAATGGTGTCCTTAGGGTGGGAATTAAAGGAATATCCGACCTCATTACAAAAGAGGGATTTGTAAATCTTGATTTTGCTGATGTAAAAACGGTAATGAAGGATTCCGGTATTGCAATGCTTGGATTTGGTGAAGCAAATGGAGATGGAAGAGCAAAAGCTGCAACAGAACAGGCATTAAATAGTCCACTTCTTGAAAAGTCAATAGAAGGGGCAAGGAAGATACTTTTAAATATTACATCAGGTGAAGATATGGGACTTGATGAAATAACGGAAGTTTCAGAGACAATATATAAAAAGACTGGAAATATGGAAGCAACTCTTATATGGGGAGCAATACTTGAAAAGGATGAAAACGAAAAGTCCACTGATACTCCAGGAAGTTTTGATAAACCAAAGGGATATTTCAGGGTTTCCCTTATTGCCACAGACTTTAGTGACAACTCAAGAGAGGCTGTAGAAAAAGCTGATGAAGATAATAGTAACATCGTATCTAGCGAAGAAAATATGGAAGAGAAAGCGGAAACACAAGAAAGTAAAGATGTGTCTCAGCAAAAGAACGAATCTACCCAGAGAGAGTATATAGTCCCTTTATTTATGGACAATAATATGGAATAAAAATTATTCTTGATTTTATTTTCTATTTTTGATAAAATAAATAGACCTGCTCTATTTTATGAAATAGGGCTAAAAAGCCATAGGAAAGGAGAAGAAAATGAAAAATTACGAAATAATGTTTATACTTTCTACACAGCTTAATGATGAAGAAAAACAGGCAGGAATCAAATTGGTTGAAGATACTTTGACTAAGGCTGGAGCTGTAGAATTGAAAACAGAAATTTGGGGAGATAGAAAATTAGCTTATCCAATTAAGAAAAAAGAAAATGGATACTATGTTTTGACTTTGTTCCAAATCGATGGTATAAAAATACCTGAAGTTGAAGCAAAATTAAATATATCAGAATCTATCCTAAAATATATGGTAGTAAGAAATGATTAGTTTAAAGATATGGGGGTTATAAAATTTTAATTTTATAAATAAAATTCGAGGGGGTATTATCATGAATCATGTTATGTTAATGGGAAGACTGGCAAGAGATCCTGAATTGAAGTATTCTCAATCAGGAAAATCTTTCAGCAAGTTTACTGTTGCTGTAAACAGAGAATTTAATAGAGAAGAGGCAGATTTTATTAACTGTGTAGCTTGGGGAAAGACGGCGGAAACAATAGCAGAATATTTAAGAAAAGGGAAAAGAATAGCCCTTCAGGGAAGACTGAATGTGAGGAGCTATGATCAGAACGGTGAAACAAAATGGATGACGGAAGTTATTGTGGATAAGTTTGAATTTGTTGATCCGGCAGGCTCTTCAGGAGGACAGCCATCCTATTCACAGCCGACACCACAGTCTAGCAGTTCGTTTGCCGATAATGATAATGATGAAATAATGGAAGATGATGATTTTCCATTTTAGTAGAATGATTAGGAGGGACTATGAGAATGAAACCGGCTACTGAATTTAAGAGAAGGAAGAGAAGACCTAAAGTAAAATTCAAAATAGAAGATATAAACTATAAAAATGTAGATTTATTAAAGAATTTTATGAATGACAAGGGTAAAATCTCTCCTGCAAGAGTAACAGGACTTGAAGCTAAAATTCAGAGAAAAATAGCAAAGGCTATAAAGAGATCAAGACAAATAGCTTTAATGCCTTATACAAAAATTGAAAAATAATCTATTAATAGAGGGCTGTCTCCGAAAAGAGACGGTCTTTTCATTATTAGTGAAAAGGAAAAGGGACTTTTCTTTATTCAATTATGAGGAAATTATAAGAAAAAACACATGAAAAACAGATTTCTTTTCTTCCTTTTATATAGTATAATTATAAAAATGTAATCTATACTATATATTAAGATAGGTGTGATGAGATGATAAATAAGAAATTCTACATGGTATTATTTCTACTTATTTTGGCACTTGTATCATGTGGCAATAAGAAGGATAAAAACAAGGAAATACAACCAAAACCTATTGGTGAAACTCTTGAACAGACAGTTTTTAAAGAAAAATCCATAGAAAAAATTATAGATGACTTTGAGAAAAACTCCAAAAAGAATCATATTCAAATGGCTGCCTTTGAAAAAATTGTGTTTGAAAACAAGGATTTCTATCATGCAAAAATCGGTTTAAAGAAAAATAGTAACTATACGATAGGATACAGGGGTATTAATGCTATCGGGCTGTTTTTAAAGGTAGAAATTGTGGATGGCTCGGAACTAAGCATAATCGAGGATATGGTGGTAAACCTCATACAGGTTTCCGATGGAAGTATATCAGAAGAGGAGGCACGCAACCTCTATACAGAAATACTGGTAAAAATGGGAGAAAATGAAATTTCCAGTTCAGTAAAATATAAAAATGGACTGGTTTATGGAATTCAGATTGGGCAGGAAAGCGGAGAACTTATATTTTCTGCACAATAACATATAAAAAGGAAAGGAGATGGCTGTGTAAATAGAAAAACAGAAGTGAATGTATAATTAAGGTAGACAAAATAAAAACTACTGTTTTCGGCAGCCAAGGGAAATCATGAATTTAGAAACATTGTTAGGTCTTTTGGAAGGACAGGATTTGGAGAAGCTGACATCGCAAATAGGTGGGACAGAGGGTGAAGTAAAAAATGGAGTTATGGCGGCACTTCCTGCCATGCTCGCGGCATTGAATAAAAATACAAGTACTGCTGAAGGGGCAGAGGCTCTAAACAAGGCATTGGAAACAAAACATGACGGATCTATACTGAATAATTTGGAGGGATATCTTCAAAATCCTGATTTACAGGATGGAGCGGGAATACTTGGGCATCTTTTTGGGAACCAGACTTCCAATGTGGCACAGGCAGTATCAAAGACAAGTGGACTTGACAGTAATGGAAGCATGAAAATGCTTCAAATGCTGGCACCTCTAGTACTAGGAGCTTTAGGACAGCAAAAAAAGGAAAATAACCTTAATGCATCAGGGCTTGATTCTCTTACATCAATGCTTGCTTCAAACTTTGGTTCAAATGAGAATGCTTCAGGGATGATGGGACTTGTTACGAATTTACTAGATGCAAATAAGGATGGAAATATAGTTGATGATGTAATGGGACTTGTGGGAAAATTCTTCGGTAAGAAGTAGGAAAATAACCCAAATAAAGAAAAACTATGAATAAAAAGTGAATTTAAAATAAAAAGGACGGCTATAGGCTGTCCTTTTTATATCTCTTTATAAAATATTCTTTTTTTATGGCTTCTTTCAAAAAGTTTTCCCAGTTTTCAGTTTTAAATTATCATCTCAATTTAATTTTTCAAAAGGGGGAAAGAATGCCGGAAATTTTTTAGACGCCTATTTCTGTCCATATTATTACAATCTTTCAAAATTAATAGAATAATTTTCTACTTTACAATCTCCCCCTTCCATGTATTTATTCCACCAAAATCAATAACATTGGTATATCCTTTTTCAACAAGTTTCTTTGCAGCCTTTCTGCTTCTGTTTCCACTTCGGCAGTAGACCAAAATAAGCTGCTCCTTATTATCCAGAAAAAGAATATCCTCCTTCCCTATGGTGTCAACAGGAAGTGATATGGCATTTGGAATATGTCCCTCATCGTACTCTGCCTTTGATCTTACATCAATAATAAGATATTTATCCTTTTTCAGCATTATTTCCATGGCCTCATCTTGGGTCACCGTTTTGTACTGTCCGCCTGAAGATATAGTCTTTTTCTTATTTTTTGAAAAAAAGAATAGAAAAACAAATATCAGAATTAATGTAATTATAAATATTGGAACTATAACGGATTTTTTCATAAATCCTCCCTTTAGTTTTTTAAATATTATACTATATTTAGGATAAATTTTAAATAGCTAATATTTCCTTGTGAATTTAGGGTTTGTATGTTATACTTCCATTAGCAAATAGCTAATAATGATACGAAAGAGGTAGCTTATGAGTATAGAAAGAGAAGAAAAAAAGTCAAAGCTTCTTATGATTTTAGCCATGACCATATTCGGTACAATAGGAATTTTTGTAAAGAGTGTTCCTCTGTCATCGGGAATGATAGCAGCTGTAAGGGGAGTAATGGGAGCAATATTTCTATATTTATTTACCCTTGTAAAGAAAGGCGGGGTATCATCTAATGCCATAAAAGGAAATCTTAAAATACTTGTATGGTCGGGGGTGCTGATAGGAGCCAACTGGATATTTCTGTTTGAAGCATATAATTATACGACAGTGGCAACAGCCACATTATGTTATTATTTTGCCCCTATATTTATAGTGCTACTTTCTCCGATATTTTTAAAGGAAAAAATTACTTTAAAGAAGGTTGTATGTATATTCATAGCCCTAGTCGGAATGGTATTTGTATCAGGAGTATTAAAAGGGGGATTAGATATATCCCAGATGAAAGGGGTAGTTTATGGAATAGTTGCAGCATTTCTTTATGCTGTAATAATAATATTGAATAAAAAGCTTAAAAATATTGACGCCTATGATATGACAATAGTACAGTTGGCTATTGCAGGGTTTGTGGTGCTTCCTAATGCAATATTTGCAGAAAAGATGGTAAAGGGGGAAATAACCCTGTTGGGAATAGCACTGTTAATGGTGGTGGCTTTAGTTCATACTGGGATTAACTATGCCATATATTTTGGCTCAGTAAAGAACTTGAAGGCACAAACAGTAGCTATTTTTGGATATATAGACCCTGTGGTTGCCATATTGCTGTCTATCGCGGTATTGAAAGAGCCCTTTGATATTTATAGTATAATCGGCTCAATTCTTATACTGGGTTCGACTTTTGTAAGTGAGGTGTAGGAAAATTTAAAATTCTTTTCTTTTGGAAAGAAAGTTTGAAAATAATATTTGTTTGAATTATTAATTATATTTTGATAAAATGTAAAAATAAGTATCCCCTATTGTCTATTCATATTGAAGATAATGTCTTTTTTGACAAGATATTTTGTCTATGGAAAAGGGGAAATGATTGCTGAAATAAGGCAAAAATTTTCACTTTTTAAGCCAAAATTTGATATTTTTGGAAAAAACTAGGTAGTGAAAGGCAACTATTTGGGACTGGAATATACTATAAAAAATGGTGA
Source organism: Leptotrichia sp. (assembly GCA_041815005.1). Lineage (GTDB taxonomy): Bacteria > Fusobacteriota > Fusobacteriia > Fusobacteriales > Leptotrichiaceae > Leptotrichia_A. The sequence continues at coordinate 8,124 of JBGXYD010000138.1, forward strand.
GGAGTCTGTTGCTTATATTAAAAAGACATGAATTTCATGGGGAGATTCGTATGAGATTTCCATAAGTGACAGCTATGATGAGAAATCGATTTTGGCAGTTGTATTGGGAATTGATGCAGCTATTTCCCCCAAAAAATAGAAGAATTTCAATTATTCTATTTAAAAGGAAAAGTGAGGTTTTAGAGGTTATAGGAAATAATGTGATCTGGTTTAATAATAAGAAAATAGGAGAAATGAAATGAGTCTGGTACAGTTTAACAGGGTTTATAAACAGTTTGCAGGAGAATATATATTAAAGAATATAAATTTTACCATAGAAGAAAGGGATAAAATAGGGCTTGTAGGAATAAATGGTTCGGGTAAGTCCACTATTATAAAAATGATTTTGGGTGAGGAAACAGTAGACGGTGCAGAAGATAATATAAATGAAACAGGCAGCATAATGAGAAATCCCTCCATGAGAATAGGATATCTTTCCCAGAATCACGAATTTTCAGATGAAAAGAATACAGTATATGAAGAAATGATGTCCATATATCATGAGGAACAGAAGATACATCTGGAACTGACGAAGGTGAATATGCTCTTTCCTACAGCTGAAGGAGATGAACTTGATGAATTGATAGGTAAATCAGCCGAACTGTCAACTCTATACGAGGCTAAAGGGGGATATGAAATTGAGTATAGGATAAGACAGGTACTTACGGGACTTGAACTGACGGAGGAGTATTACAATCTGTATATAAAGGATTTGAGTGGAGGAGAAAGAACAAGGGTATCCCTTGCAAAGCTTCTACTGATAGAACCTGAGTTGCTTATACTTGATGAGCCTACAAACCATCTAGATTTGGTGTCTATAGAATGGCTGGAGGATTATTTGAAGAAATATGGGAAATCCTTTCTTCTAGTCTCTCACGACAGGATTTTCCTTGATAATGTGTGTAATCGGATATATGAGTTGGAAAATAGGAAGCTGTATAAATACGACGGGAACTTTTCTTCCTTTATTATCCAAAAGGAAATGATACTAAAGGGGGAAATAAAAAGATACGAGAAGGAACAGGAAAAAATAAAAAAAATGGAGGAATATATAGACAGGTTCCGTGCAGGAATAAAGGCAAGGCAGGCGAAGGGGCGTCAGAAAATACTGGATAGGATAGAAAGAATGGAGGATCCGGTATTTAATCCTAAAAGAATGAAATTGAAGTTTGTAACGGATACTGTTACAGGGGATAATGTGTTAAAGGTCAGAAATGTGGAAAAGAGCTTTGATGGTAAGAAGGTGCTTAATAATATAACATTTGACCTGTTTCGAGGGGAAAGGGTAGGAATAATAGGAAAAAATGGAATAGGAAAATCTACCCTTCTAAAAATAATAACAAACAGGCTTTCTTTGGATGGAGGAGAAGTGAAATTCGGATCAAAGGTGAAGATGGGCTATTATGACCAGAATCATATGGAACTCACTCCTTATAATACAATATTACAGGAAGTAAACACTTCCCTTAACCTGACGGAGGAATATTTAAGAACACTTGCGGGAGGTTTTCTCTTTTCCGGAGAGGATGTCTTAAAAAAGGTGGAAAAGCTAAGTGGAGGGGAAAAGGTGCGTGTCTCTCTTTTGAAACTATATATGGAAAAACCAAATTTTCTTATACTTGATGAACCTACAAACCATTTGGATATCTATTCCATTGAGGTACTCGAGGATGCCCTTGAGGACTTTGACGGAACAATGCTTGTGGTCTCTCATAATAGACATTTTTTGGACAGTGTATGCAATGTAATCTACTATCTTGATGAAAAGGGACTTACAAAATTTAAGGGGAATTATGAAGAATACAGGGAAAACCTGAAAAAATCTAAAGAAATGACATCAGGGATAGATACTGCTGTAAGGGAGGAGAGGAAGCTTTCATATCAGGAACAAAAGGAATATTCCAAAAAAATATCCAGACTTAGGAGAGATATAGAAAGACTGGAGGAGGATATGGAGGGAATTACTGTTCAGCGTAACAGATTTAACCTTGAATATGAAGAAGCAGGAAGAAAAAATGACGTGGGAAGGCTTATGGAAATCCAGATGGAATTTGATAGGCTGGAGAAAGAAGAATTGGAAAAAATGGAAGAATGGGACAGAAAAAGTCAAGAACTTGAAGAAATGGAAGAAAATAACTGATGAACGATATCAAAGTAAATGTATTTTAGAATAAGAAATAATTCGATTTTAGAGATTTTTCTAAATTTATTAAAGACATGAAATAAAGACTTATACTTTACACCATAAGAAATAAGTCGTATAATATAAAAAAACAAACTAATTATAAGGAGAGGTAGAAACATATGAAAAAAAGAATATTTATGCTATTAAGTTTAATGACAATTGGAGCATTATCCTTTGGAAAGGAAAATGTAGTTGAGGTAAGGGCTGGGATTTCTCCTGCAACAAAATTTGATGTGGAGCCTTCTAAAAAGGCAAAAACATCCTTTGAAGTGGGGGCAGAATACAGGTATCTTGTAACAGAAAACGTGGAACTGGGAGGAGGAATAGCATATCAGAAACATGGCAAGCTGAAAAGATTTTCTGATGTATCCAATTCACTTCTAAAGGTAGATGTATCTGATACACAGCTTTACGATTCTATACCCCTTTATGCGACAGTGAAGTACAACTTTAGGAATGATAGCGAATTTATCCCTTACATAAAGGCAAACTTGGGATACTCCATGAATGTAAATGGTGAAAATAACAGCCACTATGAGACATATAGCAAGGTAACAGGTGCGATGCTTGACAGTGGTAAACTAAAGGACTTGAAGGCAAAAAACGGAATGTACTATGCAATAGGGGCAGGAGTAGAATACAGGGGATTTACAGCAGATATCTCCTATCAAATAAATACGGCAAAAATAGACGGAGTAAGATATGACGGTCAGACTGATAGTGGGAAAGCTGATAACAGGAGAGTTACATTGGGGATAGGTTACCAGATGGGATTCTAGGGATATTAACAAAAGGAGATAGCTGGGAAAAGAATGTGATTAATATTAAATGGAAAGTTGTTTCCAAGCTGTATAAAAGGGGGAGGTTTTCTATCTCCTGATTAACTATATATTATTTTTATAGAT
>JBGXYD010000139.1:0-3131 GCA_041815005.1 Leptotrichia sp.
GTGCCCTGTGATTGCTTAGAAGGGCAATGCAACTTTAGTAGAAGCACTAATTTTAAGTTGTAGTAGTGGAGATTATTTATATAAAATTAAAGATATGAAAACGGATACTCCAGAAAATTCTGTAGTTCCTCCAAATTCAAACATACCGGCAACTCCAGGTAATCCTTTAATGCCGTCAAATCCTACAATACCAGTAAATCCAGGGAATCCTACAGTACCAATAACACCAACAAACCCAGTAAATCCAGGGAATCCTTCAGTGCCTGTAAATCCAACAGTTCCAGGTAATCCAACGTCACCAGTGAATCCGGGAAATCCGTCAACACCGACAAATCCCACAAACCCGGGAACACCAGGTACACCGACAACACCAGTTCCTATTTACAAATTAAAGGACGATCCTGAAAGATTTCAAATCTCTCTTACAGATAATCCAGATGTATTTACTGTACATACTTTTGGAGAGAATGTTCCCGAAAGTAGCGGAGTACATGAATTAGAAAATGATATTATTACAGCTAGTACTGATGAAAAATATATAGGGGTAAAGGTAACGGCGAAAAAAAATCCAGTTACAGGGAAATACGAGCCTTCTTATGAAGGGACTTTTCTTCTGAGAAGTGATTTGCGTATGAAAGGAAAAAATTCTATCGGAATATACTCAAAAGGTGTAAATGTACTGCAATGGCAAACTACGATAGAAATACAGGAAAATTCAGTAGGAATATATGCCGTAGCAAATGATGAATATACTGATACACCTAATGCTCCAAATGCTAATACAGTAGTAAGTACAATGGGGGATATAGAAATAAATGGAAAAAATTCAATAGGAATGTATTATAAAAGTGGTAATTTTCAGGCAACAGGAACTATAATCAGTCAAGGGGAAATAAGAAGCTCTTTTCCTAATGTAATAGGTATTTTTACTGATTCAGGTTCAGATGAAAAAGAATTTGTTAATGAAGGAAAAATTAATCTGCAGGGAGAGAAAACAGTTGGAATGTACGGAAAAGGAAATGGGGGATACAAATTAAAAAACTCCGGGAATATTATAGTAAGTCCTTCCAGCGACAGGAACAATCCGAATATAGGTATGTATACAAAGGAAGAAAATATACAGCTAGTTAATGACAGGGCAGGAAGAGATAAAGCAAATATAAGGGTAGAGAAAAATTCAATTGGAATGATGAAAAGTAAGGGAGCTAATTCTTCATATCCTCCTAAAGTATTAAATGACTCTTATGGAGTAATAGAACTGGCAGGGGATAATGCAATAGGAATGGTACTGGGGGAAAATGTCTATGGAGTAAATAAGGGAATAATAAAGACTGTTGCAACAAATGGTAAAAATCCAGAAGGAGTTATCGGAGTAATCATAGGGAAAAATGCACGTTTTGAAAATGGCTTTGGCGGGATAATAGAGATAAATTCTCCCGGAGGTACAGCTATTTTAAAAGCAGGGGGTACACTTATAAATAATGGAATTATAAGAGTATCTGATGGAGCTGTAGAAGAAAGGGAAATTGGAACTTCGGATCCTGAGATTCTATCAAAAAGAATGAATCTCTACCCATTTGAAGGAGAAAGTACTAAAATCTATGTTGACACTTTAGGAAATACAAATCCTATTGACGGAATAGGCTCTTCAGGACTTGAAAAAATAAATCTTGTAATGGGGGCTGAAGCAGCTTCTAAAAGTAATGAAACAGAGATAAAGGTGGATAAGGAAATACTTAACCGTTATAACAAATCCTTTAAGGGCGGAAGGGTTAAGGAGATAGAAATAAGCTCCGATGCTCTTTTATGGGATACAGAATATATGACAGACGGAGATGAAATAAAGGATATTACTCTTAAAAAGAAATCCTATACTGAATTTGCTGAAAGTGAATTTGAAAGAAAGATTGCAGCAGGTCTGGATGCAAGATACCAAGCAAATACTTTGGACTCAGAGGAAAAGCAGCTTTTTAATAATCTTAATACTTTAAATAACAGCCAAAGACAGGCACTTTCAAAAACCTATAAGGAAATATCAGGAAGTCAGTATATTAATGTGCAGCAGAGATTGAAGGAAACAGATGATATGATAGGTGCAGAAATAGAAGATTTAAGAGATGAGATTCAGCTGGATGCCCTAGGAAATAACAGTAAAATCAGGACATTTGTAACAAATGGTAAATACAGTGCTAAGACAGAGGAAGTTCCCGATCATAAGACTACAGGATTTGGAGCAGCATATATTAATAAAAATGATAAAAATAATATGGAATGGTATGTGGCAGCAGGAGTAAATAATTTTAAATTGGAAGATACAGGTAGGACAGAAGAAGAAATTTCCATGTTAAAGGCAGGAGTATATAAGACCTTTGATTTAAATAATGAAGTAGAGTGGACTGTTTCGGGAGAAGGTCATATTGCAAGGAGTGAAATGGAAAGGAAATACGAAGTACTGGGAGTTGCTTATACGGGACAGGCTTCATATAATTCTTATGGAATGTCAATGAAAAATAAAGTCGGTAAAAATTTTTCATTGTCAGACAATCTGAAAATAAAACCTTATGCTGCATTAGAAACGGGATATGGTAAATTTCAGGACATAAAGGAAAAAAATGGAGTGTTAAGGCTGGAAGTGGAAGGAAATGACTATTATTCAATAAAACCTGAATTAGGACTAGAAATTTCTTATGCAAAACCGATACTGAAAAATTCCAGAATAAATGCCGGATTAAAAGTAGGCTATGACTATGAATTAGGTAAGATAGAAAATACAGAAAATAAAGCAAGATTTAGAGAGACTTCTACAGACTGGTTCACCCTTAAAGGAGAAAAAGATGAGTCGAGAGGAAATGTAAAGGCAGACCTGAAAGTTGGAGTTACTACCGGTAATTATGATTTTTCCATAAAAGCTGGATACAATAGCAGAGGAAAAGATGCAAGAATAGGATTAGGAATTGGAGCTTCATTTTAGAGGAGATGCAAACAAATCAGAGAAGATGCAAAAGTTAGAGGGGGGATTTTTAAAGAAATATTTTGCAATTCGGACTTTAGAAAAATACTGGAAAAATTATCTTAATCTTCTAAAAAATAATCCAGTATTTTTCTAATTTTTAAATTGCATTCGGTGTATA
>JBGXYD010000140.1:0-8796 GCA_041815005.1 Leptotrichia sp.
ATAGTTCAACTGATGATTCAGACATCAGACCATCTAATGACTCAGCTGATACTAAAAATTTAGACCCGCTATTTTCTAAAATGATTGAGATTTATAAAAAGGTTAAGAAAAAATTTGAAGGCTCCTTCTGGTCGCCTGAAAAATCTGAAGAATTTATACTTTACAGAAAAAATTTCAGATTTTATATTTTCTATTTTACTATTATTATAATTTCTATCATATTAACGAGTAAAGAAATTGAATTTTTAAATAGGAAAATTAATTTTGGATTGATAGTTCTAGTATGTGTAGTTGTTTTTTTTATACAATTTTTTTTATTTCTGACTTCTCTTTCAATAATTAGAAGCCGATATAATTCATTAACAGAAAAGACTATATTTTCATTCATCTTATTATTTTTTATATGGATTTTTGCCATTTTTGATATTACATTTTTGTTTACATTAAATTTTTATATTTTAATTCCTTTTTGCATATGTTATTTTATTTTTGATTTACAAAAAAGCAATTGTACAATATACTGAAAATGGGCTTTTAGTTATGAATGAAATAGAGCCTTTCAGGCGATATATTTTAAATTATGAAAAATTGGAAATTCCTATATTTCACAGTGAAAATGAATTGATTGAAAATTTTTTTCAAATGTATATTTATGCTTTTGCTTTAGGACTTGAAAAAAGATTCCTAAATTTACTGAATGATATTATGAAAAAAAACAGTTTTACCGACAAAAAAGAATTTATTTATAAAAAACTTTATATTTCAACGGTTTTCTATGATAAAGAGTTGATAAGTGAGCTACAGCCAAAAATCAGAAGGCAGACAATATGAATGTGTATTTAAAAGAACTATCGAAATATTATGAAGAAGATATGTTGGATTATTTCTCTCTTTTAAAAAGGGATTAGTATTAGTTTTAAAATTGTTTTACATACTTAATAATTTATAGTAATATCATTTAAAATCAATCTCTCAAAGTTATGACTATTTTACTCAAATACAAACAGTTTTTATTTTAATAGGCTGATTTTAAGAGAGTTTGAGTATAAATATTATACAGCCTAAAAAAAGAAGTCCAGGCAGGATTCCAAATTTTCAAAATATCATGCCTGTACTTCTTTTATTTTATATGTTTTTTTAGTGCCTCCATGTATGCTTTCCCGTAATTGCTTAAAGTTCTGTCCTTTCTTACTATTACCCCTACTTTTATATATTCATCTACCTTAAGGGGTTTTGCCACAATATTTTCACCATTTAGCTCCTTACTTATTATCCCTGTACTTACAGTATATCCATTAAGTCCCACAGCTAGATTAAACAAAGTGGCCCTGTCTCTAACTTTAATATTTTTCTTCCTGCCTATGGTGCTTAATATTTCTTCTGAAAAATAAAATGAATTATAATCTCCCTGTTCAAAGGACAAATAGGGATAATTATTTAAATCCTCCATAACAATAAATTCCTTTTCTGCAAGAGGATGACCTGAACTTATAAATACATGGGGTGAAGCTTTAAAAAGTTCTATAAAATTTAAATTATTTATTTTTATCAGCTTTTCTATAACAGATTTGTTTGCACCCGATGTATACAATATTCCTATTTCACTTTTCATTCTACTGACATCTTCGATAATTTCATTTGTCTGGGTTTCCCTTAATGTAAAGTCATAGCTATTTCCACCAAATTCCTTTATGACATCCACGAAGGCATTTACAGCGAAGGAGTAATGCTGTGTAGAAACTGAGAAATGTTTAGTAGCCTTTTTTCCTTTTATATATTTCTCCTCCAAAAGCTCTGCCTGTTCTATTACTTGCCTTGCATATCCCAAAAATCTGTCCCCTTCATTTGAGACTATTATACCTTTATTTGTCCTTATAAAAATAGATATCCCCATTTCATCCTCCAGCTCCCTTATAGCCTTTGTAAGGCTCGGCTGAGATATAAAAAGGTCTTTTGCAGCTTCGCTTATGGTTCCTTTATTTGCAACTGCTATTACATATCTTAATTGCTGAAGCGTCATTTTAGTCTCCTTCTTCTTTAAACATCCTTTCATACGGCTTTCTTCCCAGTATATTCTTAGTCTTTATAAAATCTATCTTCATTTACATCATATATTCCCCTTGCTGTTACTCTTATTTCAGGTATTACCGGAAGTGCCATAAAGGAAAGATTTATAAATGGATCTATTTTTTCATTTACTCCCATTTTCCTTGAGTAGGATATCATCCTTTTTAGTATTTCATCCACCTCCTCATGGCTTTTATCACTTACAAGACCCATTATGACAAGAGGAAGAGTGTCTACTACTTTTCCATTTTCCACTATGGTATATCCGCCTTGAACTCTTATAAGTTCCTCTACTGCCAATACCATATCCTCATCATTATCCCCCACCACCACTATATTATGAGAATCATGGGAAACTGTCGAGGCTATGGCTCCATTTCTTATTCCAAATTCCTTTAATACTCCGACTCCTACTTTACCCGTATTTTTATGCCTTTCTACAACTGCAACCTTGTTATACTCACTGTTGGCTACAAAAACTCCCTCTATGGCAGGAACTTTTTCAACAGCTTTCTTTGTTACAATCTGTCCAGGTATTGTCATAATAACAGGAATTTCCTTTTCTTCTATCCTTAACTTCAGTTTGTCCTTCGTAAAATATTTTACCTTTACCGTATGCTTTAAGGGTACTGGACACTCCGGAATATTTTCCGTCTCTATTTCAGCTATATTTTTACCCCTATAATATACGCTGTCTATTTTGACTGTTTCAAAATCATCCAATATTACCACATCAGCATAATACCCAGGAGCTACTGCACCTTTAATTTTTCCCTTTCCTATACATTGTGTAGCTTGTATTGTTGCCATTTTATAGGCCTTTATTGGTTCTATCCCCAGTTCTATTGCTCTTCTTATATTATAGCTTATATGCCCTTCCCGCCTGACATCCTCCACATGTTTATCATCTGTACAGAAACAGTATCTCTCAGTGGAAGCACTCTCCTTTACTATACCTGATACAATGGCATCCAGATTTTTGGCGGCACTCCCTTCCCTTATGAATACATACATCCCATTTTCCACTTCCTTCTTTGCATATTCATAATCACAGGCTTCATGATCCGTCCTTATTCCTGCAAGAGTATAGGCCTTTAAATCAAGCTCTTCCAGCATCGGAGCATGACCATCCATGTTTTTATTCTTAAACAGTTCCAGTTTTTTCATCATTGACCTATCCCCTGTTATTACTGCTCTGCTATCCATTACTTCCCCTAATCCCAGTACCCTCGGGTTATCAATATATTTTTTCATATCCTCTGCCTCCAGTATAGCTCCACTGTCCTCAAAGGAAGTAGCAGGTACACATGAAGGAATCATGACATATACATCGGCAGGAGCATTTTCAGTCTGCTCCAGAATATAGTCTATTCCTGTCTGTCCAGCTACATTTGCAGCTTCATGAGGATCAGCAATAAAGGTAAGTGTTCCTGACTTCACTGCTTCCTTCACAAAATCCAAAGGCTGTACCATTGTTGACTCAAGATGAAGATGGCTGTCTACAAATCCAGGTACCACATATTTCCCTGATATATCTATTTCCCTTTTACCTGAATATTCGCCTATTCCTACAATTATTCCATCGGAGATGGCCACGTCACCCTTTATAAATTCTTCTGTAAAGACATTGAGTATTATACCATTTTTTAATACTACATCGGCTTTATCCAATTTTCTCGCAATTTTTGAAAGTTTCAGATAGTTATTATAGTTCATAGTCAATCTCTCCCTTTAAATTCTTTTAATCTATTATACCTCATTTTTTTTAAAAGGATGTTTAGAAAATAATTTTTTCTATTTTCTAATTATATATTTAGCATTTTTATTCGTGCATATTCTTTTCCATCGGCTTTATCCAGCTACTTTCTCTTCCCATTGTATAATTTTTTACAAAATCCTCTTTAAAGGCCTTAAAATTACCTTCCATTATGGCTTTTCTTGAATCATCCATCAGTTTCAGGAGAAAGTGAAGATTGTGGTAAGTGGCAAGTCTCTGTCCCAATATTTCTCCTGCCTTGAATAAATGCCTTATATATGCCCTCGTATAATTTTTACACACATAGCAGCTACATTCGTCAAGGGCTCTGTTATCTCTTGAATAGGCTGCATTTTTTATAACTAACCTTCCATATTTCGTAAAAACTGTCCCATGTCTTCCTATTCTTGTGGGTTGAACACAATCCATCATATCTATACCGTGTTCGACAGCCTCCAGCATATCAAGGGGTTCTCCCACCCCCATAAGATATCTTGGCTTCTCCTCCGGCATCTTTGGAGTAATATATTTTAATATCCTGTACATATCCTCCCTTGGTTCTCCTACAGCCAAACCTCCCAATGCATACCCTGAAAATCCATAATCATATTCCATAAGTTCTTCCAAACTTTTATCTCTCAAATCTTCATATATTCCACCCTGAACTATGGCAAAAAGTCCCTGTCTGTTACTATTTTTATTGGCATCTATACATCTTTTCGCCCACCTTGTGGTTCTTTCTATTGAAGGAATCAAGTACTCCCTTGTTGACATTCCTGGGGGACATTCATCCAGCACCATCATAATGTCGCTTCCAAGATTATTCTGTATTTCAATGGACTTTTCCGGTGAAAGAAAATGCTTGGAGCCATCTATATGAGAGCTAAAATGTACCCCTTCCTCCTCTATTTTTCGTAAGTCCCCTAAGCTAAACACTTGAAATCCACCGCTATCTGTAAGTATGGGATGATTCCAGTTCATGAAATTGTGTAATCCTCCAAAATCATTTATAAGGTTATCTCCAGGTCTTAAGTATAGATGATAAGTATTACCCAATATTATTTGGGAATTTATATCCTCCAATTCCTCCTTTGTCATTGCTTTTACTGTAGCCTGTGTGCCTACAGGCATAAAGACGGGGGTCTTTATTTTACCATGGGGAGTTTCTACCTCTCCGGCTCTGGCATTCCCGTCTTTTGCTTCAGTCATGTATTTTATCGGCTTTTCAAAATTTTTATTATTTTTAACATTTTCTGTACTTATATTATCCATTTTATGATTTTAAATCTCCTTATTTTTTTATTACTTTTCCCATCTTTAAAAGTCTATAATTCTAAAAACAAAGTCTTTACTCATTAATTTTTCTTCATTTTAATAATAACTCCGCCTTTATTTTTGGGTACCTTTTAATCTTTCAAAAAGTATCTATTTTTACAAACGACTATTATTACTTGGTTATTACCTCCACTACATCCTTCATGGATTTTAAATTGTTTGAGAGCCTCTCAAAATCCTCTCTTCTTTTTATCATTATTCCAAAATGGAGAAGTACATAGATGTTCCCATGTTCTTTTACATAATTGGTATTTACATTTACAAGTTCCATTTTGTAGTCATTTAAGACCTTTATTATATCAAGGAGAAGTCCACTACGATCCAATGTCTTCAAGGTAAAATTATATTGATATTTGGTCAGGCTGGAGTTAACTTCTTCCTCATCCCAGTACACTTCTATCTCTCTTTCAGGCTCATGTTCCATCAGCTTTCTGAAATTTTCGCAGTCCATTCTATGAATCGCAATACCTCTGCCTCTTGTAACATACCCTCTTATAGCATCTCCCGGAAGCGGGCTGCAACATTTTGCAAAACGGTACATCGTATTTTCTGTTCCTGAAATCTTTACTCCGCCTTCGCTTTTTTCCTTTTTCCTGTTTCCCTTTTCCGTCTCTTTTTCCAAAACCTGCTCTATATTCTTTTCTTCCTTTACTTCAAACTTATTCATAAAACCGTCAAGGGACAAATCACCCACTGCAAATTTATAGAATAGAAGGGGCATTGTCTGTATATTGAATTTTTTCATATAAAGGAATACCCTTTCGTCCTCCTCCAATTCCTTTAATTTTATCCCGATTTTATCAAATTCCCGCTCCAGAAGCTGCTCCCCTTCCTTTGTCTTTTCCTTAAATTCTTTATCTTTGAACCATTTCCGTATCTTAACTTTGGAACTATTGTTATTTACCATGTTAAGCCAGTCTTTTCCAGGCCCCTTTATATTTTTAGATGTAAGAATTTCCACTTCATCTCCATTTTCAAGGATATGATCAAGTTGAACAATCCTATCATTGACCTTTGCACCTATTGTCTTGTATCCTAACTGAGTATGTATATGGAAAGCAAAATCAAGGGCAGTAGATTTTTTAGGAAGCTCCATCACTTCTTCCTTCGGAGTAAAGACAAATATTGTCTTATTAAGGACATCCCCCGTCACCTTTTGAACAAAATTTTCAGGATTTTCAGAGTTTACCTCTATTATCTTTTTTACGGCTGCATAATATTCCTCATTTTTTGATTTAGATTTTTTTTCCTTATATTTCCAATGGGCTGCCACCCCTTCTTCAGCTATCCTGTGCATTTCAGCAGTCCTTATCTGAATTTCTACTTTTTGCTCATCAGGACCCTCCACAGTTGTATGGATAGACTGGTATCCGTTGGACTTAGGCACTGCAATATAGTCCTTAAACCTTCCTGATACAGGAATAAAAAGATTATGAATTATTCCAAGGATGTTATAACACTCTTCCTCCTTATCCACTATTATCCGTATGGCAATAAGGTCATTCAAGTCTGTAAAGTTTTTTCCCTTTTCATTTATTTTTTTGTATATACTATATAGATGTTTAGGTCTTCCTGTAACTTCCCCCTTTACATTGTGACTTTTCAGCTCCTCCTCTATCCTCCGTATGATTCCTTCTGTATATTTTTCCCTTTCCTCTCTTTTGGCACTGACAAGGTCACTTATTTCCCTATAGTCTTCCGGATAAAGATATCTGAAACTTATATCCTCCAATTCCCATTTCATTTTCGCCATTCCTATTCTGTGAGCTATAGGAGCATACACTTCCAACGTTTCTTTTGACTTTATTTTCTGTTTTTCAGGGGTCATATATTTTAAGGTTCTCATATTATGAAGCCTGTCAGCCAGCTTTATTATTACCACTCTTATATCTTCCGACATGGCAACGACCATCTTTCTTATGTTTTCTATCTTCTTTCCATCTGCCTTTGGAAGATTTCTCAGTTTTGTAACCCCATCCACCAGCCTTTTTACATCTTTACCAAATGTATACTCTATATCTGGCAATGTAATGAGAGTGTCTTCAACTACATCATGTAGAATCCCTGCCACTATAGTATCCGTATCCATACGCATATCCACAAGTATTTCTGCCACTTCAACCGGATGGAGTATATAGTCTTCTCCACTCCGTCTTTTTTGACCAACATGAGACTCACTGGCAAGGGTATATGCCTGTGCTACTTTGTCAATATCTATTTCCAAGTTATTTTCTTTAATTTTTTCTATCAGTCTCTCCAATAATACCTTTTCACTCATAATTCTCTCCACCCTATCATCAAATAAACAGTACTGTACAATTTCATAACTCCAAACTATCTTGCTTTTTCGTTTCCTTTTACTGAATAAAGGGACTGGCAAATAGAAACAGACCTTTACGCCTGTAACTAATTTGAAGTCCCCCTTAATAATAAATAACTTATCCTAATATTTCAACTGGGAATATACATTGCAGCTCTTAAGGACATCTCTTCCATTAAGATCTTCCAGTTCTATAAGAAAGGCAAGTTCATATACTTCTCCCCCTAGTTTTTCCACCAGCTGAACCATCGCCTTAGCTGTACCTCCAGTTGCTAGAAGATCGTCCACTATAAGCACCTTTGCACCTTTTCCAAAAGCATCCTTATGAATCTCCATGCTGTTTTTACCATATTCCAGTTCATATTCCACTTTTTCTGTTTCTGCTGGAAGTTTCCCTGGTTTTCTTGCCGGAACGAAACCTGCACCTATATTGTAGGCTATGGATGCCCCAAAGATAAATCCTCTAGCATCTGCTCCCAGTACGTAGTCTATTCCCTTATCCTTATATCTTTCTGTAAAATCATCAATTACAAGTTTAAGCCCCCTCTTATCCTTCAATATTGTAGTAATGTCCCTAAATATAATTCCTTTTTCTGGAAAGTCCTCAATGGATCTCATTAAACTGCTTACCTCTTTTATTTCTTCCTTTGTCATTTACATTTCCTCCTATTTATCCCATAATAATCCTAAATATGGTTTTATTTCTTTCCCGTCAAGAAGCTGGACAAGCTGCTCCTTTATATTGGGATACAGTTTTATCTCCCTTATGTCCTCCTTAGTAACAAACTTAAGGTCTGTCAGCATAGATTCATCCCCCAGTTTCATAGCCGCATCAGAACCATGTTTTCTTCTTATCTTAAAGTAAAGATTTATTACATGCTTTTTGTTATCTGGAGCTATTGTTTCAGAAATGAATAAAAAACTCTCCACTTCTATGTCCAAATTTGTCTCTTCCTTATATTCCCTTATAAGGGACTCTGCCGTGCTTTCCCCCCAGTCTACTCCCCCTCCAGGAACAAGCCAGTATTTCTTATCGTTTTTAGAGTGTTCTATTAAAAGTATTCTATCATTTTCAATAAGTATTCCTGCGACCCTTACCCTAGGTCTAACTGTATCCACCATCATCCTTCTCCTCACTGTTTTTTTCTGTAATTACCACTCTTATTTTTTCTATTCTCTTATTATCCACTTCCATTACCTTTAGTATATATCCTTCCCCTTTGACCTGGTTTCCTGTTTCTGCAACCTTTCCCAGCTTGTCCTGAATATATCCTGCAACTGTATCATATTCTTCGGAAAGAGGTATATTTATACCCAC
>JBGXYD010000141.1:0-24314 GCA_041815005.1 Leptotrichia sp.
AGAAATGGTAATGCCAGGGGACAACATAGAGATGTCAGTTGAACTGATTCACCCGATAGCTATGGAAGAAGGATTAAGATTCGCCATAAGAGAAGGTGGAAGAACAGTTGCTTCAGGAGTTGTTGCTACTATCGTTAAATAGAGGAGATAAAATTGTAGTATTATAGAAAATAGTGTTGAAGTCAAGGTTATGTTTTAAGATTAGATAAAAATTAAGAGATCTGATTAAGTAATTTAACCAGATGCGACACTATTTTTTTGAAAGGAAATAGTTATGAAAAAAATAATATTAATAGCTTTTATTGTCTGTGTTATGGTCTCATGCACAAGTGTCGGAGTTGGAGTCGGAGTTCCGCTAGGACCTGTAAATGTAGGCGTAGGTACTACAATAAGAGTTCCTAAATAGGGGATATTTAAAGGGATATGCTTTAAAAACTGATACAAAAATATAGTTATAAATAATTAATAAACATAAATTTTAGTAATAGATATCATAAAAAAAATATATATAAAAATGTAATTAAATGCTTTGATTTATGGAAAAATGTTGTATAATTATAATGTAATTACTGGATACAAGAGTTTTTTTGAAAAGACTTTACAAAAAGTTTATATTATGTTAGAATGTATCTAGGTTGTTAGAATAAAAAATTAAAAATGAAATTCTTAGGAGGAAAAGTTATGAAAAAATTTTTAGGATTATTAGCATTAACATTAGCAGTATCTGGCATTGCAGCAGCTGATCAAGATTCTTTGAAATCAATAAATTTTGACTCGAACGTAAGATACAGATACCAAGATCTTTCTGGAGACGATGCTAATGGGATTGGAAATGAAGGGTTTAAAAAGGAAAACAGAATAAGAACAAGATGGTTAAAGTCAGTTTCAGGAACTGTTGTATTATCTGATGAATTAGGATTAGAAGCAGATTTCTCAATACTTCACAGAAATCAGACTAATAGAAGCGGAAATACAAGATTAGACAAGAATGAATTCTGGAATCCATCAATAACTCTTAAAAAGGGGATTCAATTAGGAAACTTAGATACTGTATTTAAGTTCAAATATGAAAATGAAACAGATAGACGTAGAGAAAATGGAACTTCAGGGGACTATTATACTCGTGGAATATTCAATGAATTTACTTTTGGACCTGAGTTCAATATGAATCTTTTAGGACAAAATGTAAAAGTTGATACAGGATTAGTATACTTCAAGATAAATGGATCTGCTGATAATAATTTACCATTCTCAGCTAACAGTACTGACAAAGGAAAAGCTGACGGTTGGGGATTAAATCTTAACTTATATACAGATGGTACTTTATTAGAAAGTGACTTTGGAAAAGTAACTTATGGAATAGGATTCGTAAATAAATTCAGAAATGTTAAAGGGGAATTTGGTGGAGAAAAAATAGGATCTAATGTATATTTAGACTATACTCAAAACCTTACATATACATCTCCAGAGTTAGCAGGATTCTATGGTCAGTTAATTTTACAGAACGAATGGGAAAAACATACATCAGTAACAGGATGGGATAACACATTTGATGTAATAACTGGATTAGGATACAAAAAATCATTTGATACTTCTTTCGGAGAATTAACAGTTAACCCTTATGCTTCATATTCTGTAGTAAATAGAGCAACTAACTATAACAAGCATAGAGAAGATAATAAGAGATTAACAGTTGAGAAAAATGAAGTAAGAGCAGGATTAAAGCTTGGATTATCAGTTAAATAGTTTTATATAGGAAATCGCCTCACATGAGGCGATTTTTTCTTGCTAAATAATAGAAAAAACTGTATAATAAAAGAAATAATTTAGTGAAGGGATGAAAAAAAGATGAAAAAAAAACCAGTAGTTTTAATAATTTTAGATGGTTGGGGAATGAATCACAATACTGATCAGGTGGATGCTGTAAGACTGGCTTCTCCTGTGAATTTTACAAAGTTTAAAAGGGAGTATCCTTATACAGAGCTTAGGGCAGACGGAGAATATGTGGGGCTACCTGAAGGACAGTTTGGAAATTCTGAAGTGGGGCATCTTAATATTGGGGCAGGAAGAGTGGTGTACCAGCTTCTTCCTAAAATATCAAAGGAAATAAGGGAAGGGCTTATTTTAGAAAATAAACCCTTGTCGGATGTTATGAATAAAACGAAGGAAAATGGGAAAGCATTACATATAATGGGATTGTTATCGGATGGAGGAGTTCATTCACATATAACACATATTTCAGGGCTTGTGGATATGGCTAAGAAAAAAGGACTTACAGAAGTTTATGTACACGCTCTCATGGACGGGAGGGATACACCTCCTGAAGGTGGTGTGGACTATCTTGCCCAAATGGAAAAATCTTTAAAGGAAATTGGAATAGGTAAACTTGCTACGGTTGTAGGAAGATACTATGCGATGGATAGGGACAATAACTGGGATAGGACTAAACTTGCCTATGATGCTTTATTTTCAGGGGAAGGAGAACTTGCTGCAAATTCAGAGGAGGCGATTAAGAGCTCTTATTCGGAAGGAGTGACTGATGAATTTGTAAAACCTACGAAAATAGTGGGAGAAGGGGCACCGTTAGGTATAATAAATGAAGGGGATGGAATAATATTTGCTAATTTTAGGCCTGACAGGGCAAGGCAGCTTACCAGATCCATAGTAGAAGCTGAATTTAATGGGTTTGAAAGGAAGAAACACCCTAAGGTAAACTTTGTATGTATGGCACAATATGATTCTACATTTGATGTACCTGTGGCATATCCTCCTCAGACTATAACAAATGGTTTTGGAGAAATAGTATCAAAGGCAGGACTTGTGCAAATAAGAACAGCCGAAACAGAAAAGTATGCCCATGTAACTTTCTTCTTTAACGGAGGAGTTGAGGAACCATATCCAGGGGAAATAAGACTGCTTTCAGATTCTCCGAAAGTGCCTACTTATGATTTGCAGCCTGAAATGAGTGCCTATAAGGTAAAGGATAGACTGATAGAGGAACTGGACAAAGGTGGAGTGGATACGGTGGTTCTTAATTTTGCAAATCCTGACATGGTAGGACACACAGGAATTGTGGATGCGGTAATTGCGGCTTGCCAGGCAGTGGATAACTGTACAGGTCAAATAGTTCATAAAGTATTAGAAATGGATGGAGCAGTGCTTATTACGGCAGATCATGGGAATGCAGACTTGCTTGTAGATCCTGAAACAGGGGCACCTTATACAGCACATACAGTAAATCCTGTTCCATTTATATTTATATCTAACGATATGAAGGATGCAAAACTGAGAAATGACGGAAAACTTGCAGATATAGCACCTACTATGCTTGATTTATTAGGACTTGAAAAACCCGCTGAAATGGACGGAGAGACTTTAATAGTAAAATAGTAAACTGCTAGAATAAAAAATAAGGGCTGGAGAAAAATACTTGCAAAAATATAATTTAGAAAACTGATTTGGATTGTACAGCTAAGAGAGATATAATTGGAATCTGTATATCTAAGAGTTTAATTTATTGTGTGGAAAAATATTTTAAAAAAAATATTATATTGAAAAAAACTGTCAAATTTGTAAAAGAATTTGACAGTTTTTTTGTAAAGATTTATTTACAGATTTTACAGTTGAAAATATGTGTTGAAATTATGTTGGAAAGTCCTTTAGAAATAGTAGATGAAATTATTTGAAAAAAAAAAGAAAATGTGCTATAATAATTAGAAAAAGTGGGGAAATTTAAAGAGAAATGGGAGTGTAAATTATAAATGTTTCAAAAATTAGATGATGTTGTTTTAAAACATGAGGAACTGACAAACTTGCTTATGGATCCAGAAGTTATTTCCAATCCTAAAAAAATAATGGAATATAACAAGGCTTTAAACAGCATTGATGAAATTGTAAAAAAATATACATATTACAAGACAAGAAAGAATGAAATGGAAAATTTGAAGGAGGATCTGAAGACTGAAAAAGATTCTGAAATGAAGGAGATGATGTTGGAGGAAATACATTCTATTGAAGAGGAGATACCTGCTCTTGAGGAGGAGCTGAAAATATTACTTCTTCCAAAGGATCCAAATGACGATAAAAATGTCATTATGGAAATAAGAGCAGGAGCTGGCGGAGATGAAGCTGCTCTCTTTGCTGCCGATATATTCAGGATGTTTACAAGATATGCTGAAAGAAACAGATGGAAAACTGAAATTATTGATAAAAATGAAATAGGAGTAGGGGGACTGAAGGAAATAACTTTTCTTATAAAAGGGAATGGAGCTTATTCTAGGTTAAAGTTTGAAAGTGGAGTCCATAGAGTTCAAAGGGTTCCTGATACGGAATCTTCTGGAAGAATACATACATCAACAATAACAGTGGCAGTACTACCTGAAATAGAAGATGTAAGTGAAGTAGAAATAAATCCGAGCGATTTGGATATAGATACTTACAGGTCTAGTGGAGCAGGAGGACAGCACGTAAATACAACAGATTCTGCAGTAAGGATAACACACCGTCCCACAGGGATAGTAGTTACTTCTCAGGATGGGAGATCCCAGATAAAAAACAGAGAGGCGGCAATGAAGGTTCTTGCTTCCAAACTCTATGAAATGGAATATGAAAAACAGAGGAAGGAAGTGGAAAACGAGAGAAGATCACAAGTGGGAAGCGGACACAGGTCAGAGAAAATAAGAACCTACAATTTTGCACAGGGAAGGGTAACAGACCATCGTATAAAACTTACTCTTCACAGACTTGATGCTGTCCTTGATGGAGATTTGGATGAAATGATAGATGCACTTATAACATACGAACAGGCAGAGCTTCTTAAGGCTGTTGGTGATAATGAATAGCTTACTGGATACATTGAATAAGACAGTTGATTATCTGGAAAAAAAAAATATAAAAGATGCTAGAATTACGGGAGAAAGAGTATTTTCGGAAGTTCTCAATATGGAAAGAATAATGCTTTATGCAAATTTTGAGAGAATCTTAACTCTGGAAGAAACAGAAAGGATAAAGGAAAGGTTAAACAGTATTGTCCAAAATGAGGTTGTAGGCGATATTGTTAAAGATAATACATTTCATCCGGAGGAAAATACATTGAAATTATTAATGGATAAAAGTAGAAAGTACCTGGAAAAACACAATGTGGTAGAAGCAGGACTAATTACAGAAATTGTGTTTTCTCATGTTCTTAACATGGATAGAATGTTACTTTTTACAAAGTATAAGAGCCAGGTGGAAAAAGAAAAAATTGATAAAATTCGGAATTATATTCAAAAAATAGGGAAGGAGAAGTTTCCCCTCCAGTATTTATTAAATGAACAGGAGTTTTACGGAAGGAAATTCTATGTAAATAAAGGGGTACTTATACCTAGACAAGATACGGAAAAGTTAGTTGAAGAGGCAATAAGGATACTTAAAAATGAAAGTGTGAAAAACCCCAAGATATTGGATATAGGTACGGGAAGTGGGATTATAGGGATAACAATTGCTCTGGAAATAGAAGGTTGTAAAGTAATGGGGACTGATATCTCAGATAAAGCTCTTGAGATTTCCCAAAAAAATAAAGAAATATTAAATGTGGAAAATATTAAATTTTTTAAATCAGATTTATTTAATGAAATAGAATATAAAAAGTTTAATATGATAGTATCTAATCCACCATATATATCTGATGATGAAACAGGAGTTATGTCAGAGGATACTTTATTATATGAGCCAAAAGAAGCTCTTTTTGCAGAAAATAGTGGGCTGTCCTTTTATTATAGAATAAGTAGGGAAGCGATGGACTATTTACAGGAAGAAGGATATCTGCTTTTTGAAATTGGATACAGGCAAGGAAGTGCAGTCAAGGAAATAATGGAAAAGACAGGATTTGTAAATGTAAATATCTTAAAAGATATGCAGAATCTAGATAGGGTAGTAATAGGACAGAAACAAAATGGGAAATAACTTGAAACATCTAAAGTTATTACAAAATCAGAAAATATTTAGGAGAAGAAAATGAGTATAAAGAGGAGAATGAAAAAAATAGTCGGAAGTATGAATATATTGGCTATGCTGTCAATGGGAACATCACATGTTTCCTATTCTCAAAATGAGGACAGCAATATAGAAAAACTTATAAAGGAACAATATAGTAATCAGAGCTATGAGCTGATGAATATGAAGGATAGTAACAAAGGGGTTATTCCCGATAAAACTGCAACAAATGAATTTAAGGCAGACAGAAAGATACAGAAAGTAGTGGAAATAAATATAGGAAGACGTACAAAGACCAGTGGGGCAACGGCATTGGCGAAATCTGAAAAGATAGAGCTTAACATGACTAGGGAACAACTTATGTCAGTTGCTGACAGAATATTTCAAAATGAGACGGGTGGCTCTAAAGACAAGCTGGTTCACTGGAACGCAGGAGAAAATTTTCCTTCACTTGGGATAGGGCATTTTATATGGTTTAAGTCTAGTGGTGGTGGAGTTTTTGGGGAAAGTTTTCCTGATATGGTTTCCTTTTATAAGTCAAAGGGGATAAAACTTCCTAAAATACTGGAGGAAAATAGACATTCACCTTGGAACAGCAGAACTGATTTAATGGCAAGAAAGGAAAGAGGGGACAAGGATATAGCGGAACTTATAGAGTTTTTTGACAGTACAAGGGATATACAGGTACTTTTCATATATGAGAGGCTTCAAAATTCTTTGGACAAAATGCTTGCTGTAGCCAGTGATAAGGAAAACTTAAAAACACAGTTTTACAGGATGATAAACACTCCTAACGGATTGTATGCCCTTATTGACTATGTAAACTTTAAGGGGGAAGGATTAAAGGGAGTATCTTCTTATAATAATCAGGCTTGGGGACTAAGACAGGTTCTTGAAAATATGAAAGGAACAACAATTGGGCATGAAGCTTTAGTGGAGTTTAGTGATTCTGCAAAGTATGTGCTGGAAAGAAGAGTAAAAAATGCCCCTAGAAATGAAAGCCAGTGGCTAAGAGGTTGGTATAACAGGGTAAATACCTATAAGACTTTTGAAATCGCGACAGGTGGAGTAGTAGCAGCAGATATAAGCAGCAATATAAAATAAATTAATTATTGGAATGAAAAAGAGGTATAATGAATATTTCGGAATTTGACTTTGAACTTCCTGAGGGACTTATTGCACAAAAAGCAGTGAATCCTAGGGATAGTTCAAGGTTACTTGTACTAGATAGAAATAAAAATACAATGGAACATAGGAAATTTTATAATATAATTGATTATATGAAAAAGAATGATGTTTTAGTTATAAATAGGACTAAAGTCATACCGGCAAGATTATATGGGAAAAGGGACAATGGTGGAATAATGGAATGTTTCCTGCTTAAAAGGTATGACCTTTTTACTTGGGAAGTTTTATTAAAACCTGCAAAAAAGTTAAAAATTAATCAGAAGATAATATTTTTGAAAGGTGTTCTGGAAGGGGAACTTCTAGAGATAAAAGATGACGGCAACAGATTAATGAAGTTCCAATTTAATGGAAACTTTGAAGAAATACTAGATCGGCTGGGAGAAATGCCTCTTCCACCATATATAAGCGAAAAGCTGGAGGATAAGAATAGATATCAGACAGTGTATGCAAAGGAAGGGGAATCAGTAGCAGCCCCAACAGCAGGTCTTCATTTTACGGAGGAACTGCTTCGAAAAATAAAAAATAAGGGAATTATTATTGCTGAAGTGTTTTTAGATGTAGGACTTGGAACTTTTCGTCCTGTACAGTCGGAAAATATACTGGAACATAAGATGCATAGTGAAAAATACAAGGTACCTGAAGAAACGGCAAAAATAATAAATGATGCGAAAAAAAGAAGAAGCAAGGTTATTGCGGTGGGGACAACTTCTGTAAGGACGATAGAATCTTCTGTAAATGGAGAAAATGAAGTGATACCAGGGGAAAGGGATACAGATATATTTATTTATGGGGATTATAAGTTTAAGGTTGTGGATGGGATAATTACAAACTTTCATCTTCCAAAATCTACCCTTATAATGCTTGTATCAGCCTTTGGGGGTAAGGAGTTTATATTTGAAGCCTATAAAAGAGCGGTAGAAGAAAAATATAGGTTTTATAGCTTTGGGGATTCCATGTTTATATACTGATTTTAGAATATATATGTCAATGATTTGAGAGCAGATATATTTTTATAATACTGTCATATATAAGTTTTTGGAAAATTTTTAAATTTTAATATTTATTGAAAAGGATATATTTTATGTCAAAGAAGAATTTTAAATTACTGATAATGGTAGTTTTTCTTATCTCCTGTTTATTAACAGCTGCTAGACAGGATAAATTTCTTGCAGTGGGAAATGTAAAGATTGTAAGACCTGAACCTCTTGTAATTAAAAGGGAAGACTTAAACATAATAATAGAAAAAGATATCATAAAAGTGGAAAATCTATATACCTTTTTTAATAAAGGAGATTATAATGTGAAATCTACCTTCATGTTTTGGCTTGATCAGGGACGTTACGAAGAAAAACAGGATTTTAGTAACAAAAATAAAAATAATAAAGGGAAATATATAAAAAACATAAGGTTTTATTCTGATTATAAGAAATCTGAAAATTTGAGGGCAGTCATAAAGTTTGATGAGGAAATATATGAGGGACAGGAATTTAATACAATACAAAGGGAATGGTTTGCCGTTTCAAAAATAATTCCTTCAAGGGAAACAGGAAAATTGGCAGTTTACTATGACCTTTTAAATACAGATTTTGGAAAAAATAAACAATTTACCTTCAGTTTTGATCTTGTAAACAACTTTAATGAAAAAAATAAGGCAGAAATTCTTTATATAAATATATATAATAAATCAAATAGAAGAATAGACAACATTGTATATAAGGGGTACCAATTTAAAAACCTTACTAAAAAAAATGGAAAAAGGGAGCATTATGAGTTACTTGAAGGAAATGTAAATTTGGATGAAAGGCTTGTAATAAATTTCAAATAGAAAAATCAATATTTAAATATAAAGTAGGTATATGAAATGAGAATTACTGCGGGAGAACTGAAAAATAGAAAAATAAAATCGAGGGAAGGAAGGGAAACACGACCAACCCTTGAAAGAATAAAGGAAGCTATCTTCAGTATAATTGGAGATAAAGTTGACGGAGCTGTATTTCTTGATCTATATTCAGGAACTGGAAATGTAGCTATAGAAGCCTTAAGTAGAGGGGCTGAAAGGGCTGTAATGATAGAACAGGATAAGGAAGCATTACGAATTATAATAGAAAATGTAAATAGCTTAAATCTTGATGATAGATGTAGAGCCTATAAGAACGATGCCTTGAGGGGACTTGAGATACTGGGAAGAAAAAAAGAAAAATTTGATATTATATTTTTGGATCCCCCTTATAAGGAAAATATCTCTTCAGAGACCATAAAAAAAATATGTGAAAGCAGAGTGTTAAAAGAAGAGGGAATAATAATATCTGAACATAGTGTTTATGAAAAACTGCCAGACAAGATAGATGATTTTGTCAAGTATGATGAGAGAAATTATAATAAGAAAATCGTTTCCTTTTATATGTATGAAGAAAGATAATCATTATAAAAAGTTGTTTAGATTTCTTTGGGTAAGATATAATAAGGATATTATGTAAAATAAGTTTATCAAATTTTAATGTCCTTAGAAAAAAGATATTAGTAATATGAGTGAAAATAAAAAAATTTACGAAGGAAAGTTTTATCATATAGGATTATAGACTTTTCAAACAGGAAAATAAAGTTATAAATAATGAAAAGGAGAGTGGTGAAAATGGCTGTAAAAAAACAGAGTTATGAGGAGAATATAGCAGAAATTGATAAAATACTGGAAAAATTTGAAAATGAGGAACTGTCCCTTGATGATTCCATAGCAGAATATGAAAAGGCAATAAAACTTATAAAGGAATCAGAAAAACTTTTGGAAATTGGTGAAGGTAAAGTACTGAAGGTTCTTGAGAAAAATGGGAAACTGGAAACAGAAGACTTGGAGTAGGTCAAACTGTAGAAATCCTAAAATGGAGGAAATAATGCTAAAGGATTATTTGAGTGAAAAAAAAAGAATTATTGAAAATAATTTGCTGAAATCTTTAGATAAATATAAATATCCCGAAAGACTGTCTAGTGGAATGAAATATGCGGTTATGAATGGCGGGAAAAGAATAAGACCCGTCATTATGTATATTATATGTGATTTATTTGAGGCTAATTATAGTCAGATAGAGGATGTGGCTACAGCTCTTGAATTTATACACTGTTATTCCCTTGTACATGATGACCTTCCTGGGATGGACAACGATATCTACAGGAGAGGCAAGCTGACAACCCACATAAAGTTTGATGAGGCAACCGCTATTTTAGTAGGGGATGTTCTTTTGACAGAAGCCTTTAATATAATTGCCGCTTCTGAAAATATTACAGATGAAAATAAAGTAAAGGTAATAGGAAAGTTGTCAGAATATGCGGGTTTTTATGGCATGATAGGGGGGCAATATGTAGATATGGAATCGGAGGGCAAGAAAGTGGAAAAAGAAACTTTAAAATATATTCATTCTCATAAGACTGGTAAGTTGCTTACCGCCTCTGTAGAATTACCATTAATCCTCCTTAATGTACCCTCTGAAAAACAGAAAGAGCTTATAAAATATTCGAAATTTTTAGGGATAGCTTTTCAAATAAAGGATGACATTCTTGATATTGAAGGGGTCTTTGAAGAAACAGGAAAGGTATCGACTGACATGAAAAATGAAAAAACCACTTATCCCAGCCTATTTGGAATTGAAGAAAGTAAAAAAATGCTTTTTAACTATATAGAGGAAGCTAAAAATATAATAACAGAAAATTTTAATGGAAATAAACTGCTTATGGAACTGGCAGATTTTTTCGGAAATCGTGGAGCTTAATATGTTTAAAGAAAAAGAAAACTATTATTTAATTGAAGAATTTAAAAAATATGGAATAACGGCAGTATACACAAAGAAAATAATGGGGAACATGTCTGATTACTGTCCGATGGAAGGACAAAGAGAAGGAACTCAAAGGGAAAATAGGAGAAGGCTACTGGAACAGATCGGACTTTTGGGAAGGCAGGAAGTCATGGCTTTTCAGACACATTCCGCCAATGTTCATGTGATAGGGGAGAAAACTGACAGATATTATTATAATAAGGAAGAGGATATAGACGGTTTTATAACTAAGAGGAGGGACGTAACAATATTTACCTTTTATGCCGACTGTCTTCCGATTTTTGTCTATGATAGGAAAAAGAAAGTTATAGGGGTATGGCATTCTGGATGGCCGGGAACATATAAAGAAATCATGAAAAATGGTCTAAAGACTATGAAAGAATACTATGATACTGATCCAACAGATGTGATTATGGCACTTGGAATAGGGATTCAGCCTGAAAATTACGAAGTAGGAAATGAATTTTACGAGAATTTTTCCCAAAAATTCGGATCGGATAGTAGATTAATAAGGGAGTCCTTTATTATTAATAACAAAACTGGAAAATATCACTTTGATA
This sequence comes from Leptotrichia sp., assembly GCA_041815005.1. Taxonomy (GTDB): domain Bacteria; phylum Fusobacteriota; class Fusobacteriia; order Fusobacteriales; family Leptotrichiaceae; genus Leptotrichia_A. The sequence goes on from JBGXYD010000141.1 coordinate 11,549, forward strand.
ATACAAGATTTAATGAAATAATGGCATTGAGCCTTGGGATAAAAAGAGAAAATCTTATTGTATCAAGGGAAGACACGTGGAATGAAAAATTTTACTCACATAGGAGAGAGGGTACCAAAGCGGGAAGGGCTACTGCCGCTATTACTTTTGAATAAAGAAGATAGAGATAAAATATAATGTATGTTCTATTTTAGAGAATGGAGGAGTTTATGAAAAAAAATTTTTTACTATTAATGATTTTAATAAATGGATTAGGATTTTCACAGACATGTAAATGGATTTCAGATAAGCCTTCCTTTTATGAGAAGAAGATAATAGACATGATAAAAAATAACAGGATGGAAAGTAAAGTTTATTGTGATATCGAAAATGACAGAATGGTATATCAAACTGGAAATGAGGAAAAATATCCTGAAACTTTGGAAATTGGTCTAATATACAATAATACAGAAAAGAAGAAACTGACATATGAAAAAATTTTTGAGTATATTTTACAATTTTATGATGACGTTGAAAAGCTTAATCCTGTATCAAACTTAAGTGACAGGGAATACTCCTTTTCCCCAAAATATTATAATTATAGAATGTATTTGTATTTTCCGGAAGAAGATGATACAATTATGGTACTGAAACACACTTTTGATACAGATGAAGGAGATTGGTTTTTTTATTACAGTAGCGAATTTTTTGACAGAGCAAATGAAAATGAAGTAGAAATTATAGAATATTTTGAAGATATAAAGATATTTTCCACAGAAGATATAATATATTAGCCCTATATTTTAAAATAATAAAGGCTATAACTCAAAATTAATAAATTATAGGAAATAAAAATATTTATTCCGATTATTTTATTTTTGAGTTGTAGCCTCTTTTATTTTTATCCACCCAAATAAGCCTTCTTAATTTCAGGGTTAGCTATAAGTTCTTTTCCTGTTCCATCAAGGATAATTTGTCCTGTTTCAAGGACATAGCCTCTATTAGCTATGGAAAGTGCCATATTGGCATTTTGTTCCACAAGAAGGATAGTAACACCGTTTTCCTTGTTTATTCTTTCAATAATATTAAATATTTCCTGAACAAGTAAAGGAGCAAGTCCCATCGAAGGCTCATCCAGAAGAAGAAGAGACGGGTTTGACATAAGAGCTCTTGCCATTGCAAGCATCTGTTGCTCCCCACCACTCATTGTACCTGCAAGCTGTTTTTTCCTTTCTGCAAGACGTGGAAAAAGCTGGAACATATGCTCCATATCTTTTTTTATGCCGTCTTTGTCATTTCTTGTATATGCCCCCATTTCAAGATTTTCCAAAACGGTAAGCTCAGTAAATATACGTCTTCCTTCAGGTACATGTGCCATACCGAGATTTACCAGTTTATGGGCTTCAATGTTGGTAACATTTAAGCCATTAAGGGAAATTTCCCCGGCTTTTATGGGAATAAGACCGGAAATAGCATGTAATGTAGATGTTTTTCCAGCACCATTTGCCCCTATAAGGGAGACTATTTCCCCCTGCTTTATATCAAATGAAATGTTCTTTATGGCATGAATTCCCCCATAATAAACATTTAAGTCATTTACTTCTAAAATATCCACAAAAATCCTCCTCTGATATTTTATTAATGCTGAAGTAGCTACATTTATATTTTTTGTAGCCAGTCCAGACTAATTTTTTATAATTATTACTGTACTTTAAAAGACTAATCCCAATGATTATTCACCCAAATAAGCTGCTATAACTTCACTATTATTTTGAATCTCCTCAGGAATTCCTTCAGCTATTATTTTACCAAAATTTAAAACATAAAGTCTTTCACATATACCCATAACAAGGTCCATATCATGTTCGATAAGAAGTATGGATATATTGAACTTCTTCCTTATAAAACTTATTGTTCTCATGAGTTCTCTAGTTTCAAAAGGATTCATTCCCGCAGCAGGCTCATCCAGAAGGAGAAGTTTCGGAGAAGTGGCAAGTGCCCTTGCTATCTCAAGTTTCCTCTGTTGACCATATGAAAGATTACCTGCAGTAACATTAGCCATTTCAGCCATGTCGAATATATCTAACAAATCGAGGGCAATATCAGTGACCTTTTTTTCCTCTCTCCAGAATTTTGGAAGTCTGAATATGGCAGATACTGTAGAATAGGACATACTGTTATTTAATGCCAGTTTTACATTTTCCAAAACAGAAAGATCTTTAAATAATCTTATGTTTTGAAATGTCCTTGCCACTCCTAAGGCAACAATCTGTGGGGTAGATTTTTTATTTATGGTTATGCCGTTTATTGATATTGTTCCCTCAGTGGGTTTATAAACTCCTGTTAAGAGATTGAAAATTGTAGTTTTTCCAGCACCATTAGGACCAATCAGACCTACCAGCTCTCCATCTTCTATTTCTATGTTAACATCATCGACAGCCTTAAGTCCTCCAAAGGCTATCCCTAAATTTGCCGTTTTTAATAATGACATTGTATACTCCTTAATTACTTAACTAATTTAAAATTTCATGTTACTTTCACTTATGACTTCTTATTCCTATTTAATGTTTTGTTTCTTATAGTACGTACCTTCCTTACAAATCTTGGGATAGTCAGCTCCTTTTTTCCGAATACTCCATCAGGTCTGAAAATCATCAGTATAATAAGTATGATAGCATAAACCAAGTATCTAAACTGTGATACGTCCCTTAGCTTTTCATTTAGTAGTGTAAGAAGAACAGCCGAAAGTAAAGCACCAGTAATACTTCCCAATCCTCCAAAAACAACCATTACGAGTATTTCAATGGAAAAAAGAAATCCGAATTTTTCAGGTGTCAGTATACCTAGACTGTGGGCAAAAAGGGAACCTCCTACTCCTGCAAAAAAGGCAGAAAAGGAAAAACCATATAACTTTACCCTGTTAATATTTATACCAATATTTTCAGCAGCAATTTCATTTTCCCTTATGGAAAGTATTTCCCTCCCCTTTCTGGAGGTCATTGCCATAGCAATAATTATCACTGATATTACCACTATAAAATAGTATTCTGTAAAGTTGGCAAGTGTCGGGATGTTTTTAAGTCCTGTGGCTCCCCCCAGAAATTCAAGATTCTGTATAACATATTTTACAATTTCACCAAAAGCAAGAGTGATAATGGCAAGGTAGTCCCCTCTCAGTCTTAAAGTACTTGCCCCCACAAGAAATCCAAATATGGCAGCGATGGTACCTCCAAAAAGGGTAACCGCTAGTAGATGAAGCAATGGGGGAAGTTTGTAGGAAACAAGGATTTTAGACACATAGGCTGCTGAATAAGCCCCTATGGATATAAATCCCGCATGTCCTAGACTTAACTGACCCATAAGTCCCACAACAACATTCAGGCTGACTGCAAAGACAATATAAATTAATATATTTATATATACTCCCCCAAGATAATCAAAAGGATCCCCTTGATCAAAGGTATTCATCAGTATAATAAAGAATGATATTATAAATAAAAAAGTAAATAAATAGTTTTTCACATTTAGACTGTTGAAGTAGTTAAGGCTACCCCACGTACTTTCTGAATTTTGTTTATTATTTTGCATTTTTCCTCCTATTAAACTTTCTCTTTAAGGTTTTTACCAAATAATCCATTCGGTTTAAATATGAGTATAAGTATTAATACTCCAAAAACAATAGGATTAGCCCATGTGGTATTAATAAAACCTTTTGTATAGGATTCAACTATTCCAAGTACGTATCCTCCAACCATTGCACCGGGAATGCTTCCTATTCCTCCAAATACTGCCGCTATAAAGGCTTTAAGTCCAGGGAGCATACCCATATAGGGTTCAATCTGGGGATACATTATGGCATAAAGGATACCTCCTAATGCACCAAGGCCTGAACCTATGGCAAAGGTTATAGCAATAGTAAGGTTAACATTGATTCCCATTAGCTTTGCAGCCCCTGCATCCTGTGATACGGCCCTTGTGGCTTTTCCCAGTTTAGTTTTCCTAATAAAGAGGTTAAGCCCATACATACATAACAATGTAACTATAATTACAAAAATTGTAAGCATACTAACCTGTACAAATCCTAAATTTATTTTAAAATTTGTAGATAAGAAAAGAGGAATTAACTCAGGATTTATAACCCTCGGATTTGCACTAAAAACAATAAGTGCAATACTCTCCAATAAAAAGCTCATTCCTATAGCAGTAATAAGTACTGAAATCTTAGGGGCATTCCTTAGGGGTCTATAAGCCAGGAAGTCTATGGTTACCCCCAGAAGTCCACAAAATAAAATGGCTATACCTATGGCGATTACAAAGGGGACACCACTTGAAGAAAGCATAAGAACTGTATACGCCCCCACCATAAGTATATCCCCATGTGCAAAGTTTATAAGCCTTACAATACCATAAACCATAGTATATCCCAATGCAATAAGGGCATAAATACTTCCGGTCTGTAAGCCGTTTATTGTCTGTTCAATAAAATTTTTTAACATTATCTTAAAACTCCTTGATATTTTTTTAAATCCGTTATATAAAACGGAAAGAAGATAGTAGGGACTATCTTCTCTGCTCTGCATCTGTTATATCTATTTACAATATGAACTAGCTGGATTATAGTTTCTCCTTTAGAGTTAGCTGTCCACCTTTAACTTCTATAAATGTAACTTTCTTTTCCGGGTTTCTGTCAGCATCAAATTTTAAAGCACCTGTAACAAGATTATCAATCTGAATTCCAGCTAAAGAATTTCTTAGAGTTTCACCAGATAAATCGCTAGAAGCCTTTATTGCAGCTTCCACTATAGTAACAGTGTCATATCCTAAGGCAGCAAATACGATAGGATCTTTATTGAATTCCTTTTTGTAGTTTCCTATAAATCCTTGTACAGCGGCATCAGTATCATTAGGGGCAAATTGACTGGCAAAAATAGCACCTTCAGCTGCTGCTCCAAAGTTAGCCTGTATTCCATCCCAACCATCGCCACCTAAATATTGAACTTTTAATCCTAGTTCATTTGCCTGAGTAATGATAAGTCCGATTGTATTATAGTAATCAGGTATGAATATTGCTTCAGGATTTTGTCCTTTTATCTTCGTCAAGATAGATTTGAAATCTTTATCATCCTTAGTATATTTTTCTTCAATAACTGTTATTCCATCTTGTTGAGCTTGTTTTTTGAAGGCATCAGCCAGTCCTACTGAATAATCACTTGAAGTATTTGTCAATATAGCAACTGATTTTACCCCTTTTGCATGAGCATATTTTGCAGTGGCAACTCCTTGATATGGATCAGTAAAGGTAGTCCTGAATACAAAATCTCTTCCTTTTGTAATGTCAATGTTAGTTCCTGAAGCAGATATAAGAGGCTTTTTAGCACTTTGAGCCAAGTCTGCAATGGCAAGGGTAGCGGAAGAAATAACTTCTCCTATTACAAGATCAACTTTATCTTGTGAAATCATCTTTTTGTATATGTTAATTGCTTCCTGGGAATCCCCTTTACTATCTGCAATTACAAGTTCAATCTTTTTACCGTTTATACCTCCAGCATCGTTTATTTCCTTAGTTCTTAGTTTTACTCCGTTAATTACGGCTTCTCCGTACTGGGCAACTTCTCCTGTGAGAGGTCCGATTACTCCTATTTTTATAATACCGTTATCTCCAGATTTTCCGGCATCACCACCAGCGGATTTTTTCTCTCCACTGCCTCCACCACAGCTTACGATGAAAGTAGCAAGCATTAATACAGCTAACAATAATTTTTTCATTAATTTTCTCCTTTTCTAAAAATAATATTAATTTTGTTCAAAAAATTATCTAAAGTTAATTAAATCCTATATACTTTAAAGTATATTTTAATTTTTAGACAACTCAATAATTGAAATTTTGTATTAAAGATTATAACATATTTAAAAATTTAAATAAAATATGTATTATTTATGATATGATTTATTAAGTATATAATTGATTTGCATCTGGGGGGATTAAAGATTAAAAATATGCTGCTAAAAATTTGAAATACCTATAAATGGGAAAGGAGAAAACCGTTAGGCCTTCTCCCATAAATGATATTGAATAAGTTTTTATTATTAAACTGTTTTATTTTCTACAATTTCATAGTTAGAATTTAATAATCTAAATTAAAATCATAACCTACACCAAGTGAAACTCTTTTATAATCTCTCTTATAGTCAGATGTTCCAACAGTATATTTACCTTTGTTTTCCTTATACATTAAGTCAACGTTGAAGTTGTTTATGTTTACTCCTCCGCCTACACCATAATAAAGTCCGTCTTTAGTATCATCTGTATTTATAGAATATCCTAAATCCCCTTTAATATACGGTTTAACAGCTACAGGAGTATCAAAAGTATACTTTGCAGTAGCATATACAGGAACTGAGTCATACATATCTACATTTTTAAAGTTTTTTAAGTCTTTATGACTTTGGTATGCAACTCCTCCTCCAACTTCAAGTCCAGGAGTAACTTCATATCTGTATTCTGCTCCAAGTTCAAAGGCATTACTATCAGCCTTTTGGGATCCTCTTTCAAAATGATATTTTCCGTCTAAGTCATAAGCACCTTTTACTTCTACTTTACTGTTGGAGTATGCAACAGCTCCAAGTAACATAAATATTCCTATTAATGTTTTTTTCATAATATATCACCTTTCCTTCAAAATACTTTCTAGATTTTTAATAACTAATACCTGCTAACTTCCTTCAGGTTGAATAAATTTTACCTCAAATGACTTATAAGTCATTTGGAATTATATTTACATTATCTTTGTGTCAATTTAGAAAAATAAGTATTGACTTTGAAAGAATAATTTAAGATAATATACTTGTTCTTAAATTGTTTTAGATTTTTTTTGTTATGTTCTAATAAACTATATGTTCTAATAAACTAAAATATGTAAAATATTTAAGGGAATAAAATGTGTCAGGAGGAATGGTAAGTATGTATAAAGTTGTTATAAGCGATTTAGATGGAACACTTCTTAATTCAGATCAGGAGGTATCTGAACTTTCAAAGGAAGTCATAAGGGAGCTGGTTAAAAGAGGTGTAAAATTTTATATAGCTACAGGAAGAGCGTATCCTGATGCAAAGAGGATAATGGAGTCCATAGGGATACAGATACCGCTAATATCGGCCAACGGAGGGGTAATAAACGATAAGTCGGGTAAGGAAATATATAGGAATAATTTGGAAGAGAAGTATAAAAATATACTATTAGATATTGATTATAAGGAAATATCGGAAGCTATACATATAAACGTTTATAGCGATAATAGGTGGTTTGTAACAGATGAGAAAAGAATCGTGAATCCATTTGAAGAGGATCCCGACTACAAATTTGAGATTAAGACAATAGAGGAAATGAGACAGATGGATATAACAAAGATATATTACATAGGTCCAAGAAAATATCTCCTTAAACTGGAAAAAACTATATTAGACAGAACAAATGGAGAAGTTAATCTGGCCTTTACCCATCCTGAGTGTCTTGAAATATTTGATATAGAGGTAAATAAGGCAAAGGCAATAGAAAGACTTGGGGAAATAGAAGGATTTAAAATGGAGGATGTAGTAGCATTTGGGGACAGCTTTAATGATTATGAGATGTTAAAGGCGGCTAAAAAGGGATATGTTATGAAAAATGCCCACTATACATTAAAAAATGCCCTTCCTGATTTGAAGGTCATTACAAGTAATTCAAGAAACGGAGTTGCTAAAAAATTGATGGATATATACGACATTGAAATAGAAGATGAAGAGGAAGATTAAAAACATATAATTTATAAATAACTATATAAAAAATATCGAATTTATGATATAATTATGTATTATAAAATACAAAAGGGGATGCAAATTACATCAAAAAAACTTTTACATATACATAAAGGAGACCAGAAAATATAAATGGACTTATTTACACTTAAAATCATAGGTATCATATCAATGTTTATTGATCATTACCATTATATAATAGGTGGACCTGAAATTTTAAATATTATAGGAAGGGTTTCTTTTCCTATATTTTCCTTTGTACTTGTGGAAGGGTATAAGCATACAAGGGATTTCCGTAAATATCTTTTAAGAATTGGAATATCAGGAGTATTGTTTCAGATACCGATATGGATACTTAAATATACAGAAACCTTGAATATATTTTTTACATTATTTTTAGGACTTCTTTCCATGTATATATATGATAAATATAACAGCTATGTATCAAAAATTATGATAATACCAATAGGAATTGCTGCTGTTTTACTAAAGGTGGATTATGGAATATACGGGATACTCCTTATAATGTGCTTTTATCTAGGGTATGACAATAAATATATGAGGATAGTTTTTCCCCTATTGCTTAACATATGGGTATATTTTGACTCAAGGATATTCGATATAGCTAAGATACAGATATATTCCATATTAGGGTTAGTTCCCATATTTTTCTATAATGGAGAAAAGGGAAAAAATGCAAAATATTTCTTTTATATATTTTATCCCCTGCATTTCATCTTGCTTGAAGCAGTGAAATACATTATAAAAAACAGTAAATAGGAGTGAGTATGACTAAAAGGGAAAGGTTTAACAAAGTTTTTCCAATACTGGAGAAAAAGTTCGGAACACCGAAGTGTGCCCTTGATTTTGAGACTCCATATCAGCTCATGGTGGCGGTAATATTGTCTGCCCAATGTACTGATGAGAGGGTAAACATTGTAACAAAAGAGTTTTTTAAACACGTTAAAAAACCTGAGGATATTCGGAAGATGGACATCAAAACAGTAGAAAATTTTATAAAATCTACAGGATTTTATAAGAACAAGGCACAAAATTTGAAATTGAATGCTGAAACATTGCTGACAAGACATAATGACGAGATACCTAATAAAATGGAGGAATTGGTAAAACTGGCGGGGGTAGGGAGAAAAACAGCAAATGTAGTGCTTGGGGAAGTGTTCGGTATAAGGGAAGGAATTGTGGTGGATACCCATGTGAGAAGGCTTTCAAATCTTATAGGATTCGTAAAAAATGATAATCCCGAAATAATAGAAAGGGAACTTGTAAAATGGATTCCCAAGAAATACTGGTTTGAATATTCCCATTATCTTATATTGCACGGACGGGATAAGTGTAAGGCAAGAAATCCCAAGTGTGTTGAATGTGAGATAAATAAATATTGCAGATACTATGAAGGATTACAGAAGGGAAAGGAAAATTCAAAAGCAAAGAAAAACTCTTCAGTAATCAAAGATAAAATACTAGGAAAGGAAAATAAAAAGGAGAGGTAAAATGAACAGGAAGAAAAGAAAAATAATCATATTTTTGGTCTTACTAGCGATGATTTCTTTTGGGAAAGGAACAAAGTCAGTTTCAACTGAAAAGGAATCGGAAAATACGGTAAAGGAAAGTGGTAGAAAAAAAAGGAAAGAAAAAAAGAAGGAGTCGTCAGGGGAAATATCAGAAGTAAAGAATATGAAGTCGTCATCAGGTTCATCTGCAAATACAAATTCTTCTCAGAATAATGAAAAATCAAAGGATAAAAAGTCATCAGAAACTGAAAAGACGGAAGCAAAGTCAGATAATGGTGCAGAAAAATCTGAAAATTCAGAAAAAACTACTGGCGGAAAAGAAGTAAAGATAATAAATACAAAAATTGAAGATAACCAAGGTGGAGAAAGCAGGAGAAATTCCCAAACTGAAAAGATGGAAATAATAAAGGAGGAAGCTGCTGAAAAATCCGGAAAGGAAAAGGGGAAAGAAAAAGAAAAGAAAAAAAAGGTAGAGGCTGAAGAAAAGGAAGTGGAAGGAATTTCCAAATATTATGGGGAAGTGCATAAGTTCATAGCCACAAAGGATGGAAGAATATTGAAGCACGGTTCGGAGAACAAAGTCCATCCTACAGCATCACTGGCAAAGGTGATGAATATAGTAGTGGCACTGGATCAGGTGGATAAGGGGAATGCCAGCCTGGAAGATTCAGTGTGCTTTACACCTGATACTGCCAATCTCAAGGGAAGTTGGCTAAATGTAAAGGATGGGGATTGCTTTAAGCTACAAGAACTGCTAAAGGCAGAAATAATATATTCTGCAAATAATGCTGCATACCTTGTGGCAAAGCATATAGGAAAAGGGAATATAGATGACTTTGTAAGCCTTATGAATGAAAAAGCAAAGGAACTGGGAATGCATAATACTCAATTTTATACTCCGGCAGGGCTTCCAACTTCCATGACAGGGAAGAAGATGGATGTTTCCACAGCCTATGACATGTATCTTCTAGGGAAAAATGCTATAGAGGATGAAAGAATAAAGGAATGGTCGAGTGAGCCTGAACTTGTACTCCCTAATTCTAAGGGGGAAGAGGTAATTTATAGGAATAGAAATCTTCTTCTTTATAGACATGGAATATATGGGTTAAAAACTGGATTTCATGCTAATGCTGGATATAATCTTATACTGACAAGTAGAATGGGAAATATCGAAATAATTTCTATAACCCTCGGAAATAGGACAGATGAGGATAGGACAAAGGATCAGAAGAAGGAATTTTCAATGATAGAGGATAGGTTGAAACCAGTCTATGCGGCAGGAAAGGAAATGGGCAATTTTAAGATTTCCAATGCAGTAAAAAAGGAAGTAAAAGGAGTTATTTCAGAAAATATATACCAGATAGATGACAGTGCTTATACCTTTAATATAAAAGACTTAAACATAGATGCGGACAACAGGGGTATAAGCAAAGGGGATAAGATAGGGGAGCTTGAAGTGTTTAATGAAGGAAAGCTTTTATCTGTGGTAGATATTGTATCCGAAGAGGATACTCATCAGCTTTCATTATTTGGAAAATTTTTAAGAATTATAACATTTGGTCTCGTATAATATTCGTATAATAATAGTTAAACATAAAAAGGGCTATTTTAGAAAATTTAATTCTATTATAGCCCTTTTATTACTTTAGTATTGAAAATTTTCTAGAAAATTGCCCATACTCTTGCAGGAAGACCGTTTGCATGTACTATTCTAGGGGAGGCGATAAATATAAGAGCACCTGTAGGTGGAAGCTTGTCAAGATTATTCATTGCCTCTATCTGAAACTTATCCTTATTTAGGACATATCTTTCCCCCACAAGATCGTTATTTTTTATCATGGCAATCCCAGCATCTGTATCAAGGGTTTCGTGCCCTATGGCAGCTATCTTCCTTTCATCAAAAAGAAATTCAAGGGTGGAAACAGGCCATCCAGGAGTATGGGGGATGCCTTCATTGTCAATATTCGAGAGAGCCTTTCCATCAGGCCATCTTTTACTCCAGTCAGAACGGAAAGCAACAAATGCCCCTTCAGGAATTGTCCCATGCTCCTTTTCAAAATTTTCAATGTCCCCTATTGAAATTTCATAGTCACTATTTTCAGTGACCTTACTACTTAAGTCAATTACAACAAGGGGAAGGACAGTCTCCTCTATGGAAAAATCCCCTGCCAACCTTGCATTTTGTACAAAGTGTCCAGGATAGTCAATGTGGGTTCCAAACTGCCCAGGGAACTTGAATGTTTGGATATTCAAGTTCATTTCAGGAAAATCAATGATAGTCCTGTTAAGCTCCACTACTCCATCAGGCATTCCTGACCAGTAAGGGCTAGTATTGGTAAGCTGGTGGGAAAGTTCAACCCACGTATGTTCTTTCAATGTTTCAAGAAGATTCCATAATTTTTTTTCCATAAAAACACCATCCTTAATTATATAGTCTTATAAAATTATAACATATGTTTGCTAAGTTTCAAAATTAAAAATAGAAATAATTTCATAACATCTAATCTTTATGTCTTTCATTTAACCATTTTACCATTGCAGGATCCCTGTGTGAGAAGAACAGGCTTTCCTTAGTATCCAGTTCAGCTATTTTTTCCATATCTTCGTTACTTAGCTGAAAATCAAATACATCTATATTTTCTGCCATTCTTTCAGGTTTTACTGATTTAGGAATTACTACCACACCTCTCTGTATAAGCCATCTCAATACTACCTGTGCTACAGATTTACCATATTTCTTACCTATTTCAGCAAGTATCTCGTTAGTAAACAGTTCGTTCTTACCTTCTGCAAAAGGTCCCCATGACTCTATCTGCACTCCATATTCCTTCATCACTTCCTGTGCTTCCACCTGCTGGTTAAACGGATGCGTTTCTATCTGATTTACTGCCGGAATTACTTCATTATTCAATGCAAAGTCCACTACTCTGTCCGGATAGAAGTTGCTCACTCCTATAGCTTTTATCTTTCCTTCCTTATATAGTTCTGTCATTGCTCTCCATGCCCCGTATACATCATTGTATGGCTGATGGATGAGATAAAGGTCGATATAGTCTAGACCTAGTTTATTAAGAGATTCCTGAAATGCTTCCTTAGTTTTTTCATAAGTCACATGGCTTATCCATACTTTTGTCGTTATAAACAGCTCTTCCCTTGGAACTCCGCTTCTCTTTATTGCCTTTCCTACTGCCTCTTCATTTCCATAAGCCTGTGCAGTATCTATAAGTCTGTATCCTGCCTTTATGGCATTATATACAGCTTCTTCCGTATCCTGTCCGTCTGCCACCTGAAATACACCAAATCCTAATATAGGCATCTTTACCCCATTATTTAAAGTTACATATTCCATTTTTTGTTCCTCCTGTCTTAATTAGTTATTTGGTATTTGTAAAACTCTGTAAATACTACTAAATATAGTATTTCTTTACTTTAATTTTCTTTATTTTTCTCTGCTTTTTAATCC